>NZ_JBIMDK010000006.1:0-204176 GCF_048552595.1 Acinetobacter psychrotolerans
AAGCGTTAGATTGGCTTACACCATTAGAGAAATTTGCTCAGCTTGTTGATTATCATAAGACTTTTCAAACTGTCGCACCTCATGTTTGAATTCGCCTTAAAAAAATTCCATACATTATATTCTATAGAACTAAAATAAGTGTAAGTAAAGCTCCCTAAATGATGGCTTTGCTTTTTAATTCCCACTACTTATTTCCTTTCATAGAGTATTTATAAATTATTGAATGCCATTAAGTATTCTGTAGGACCATAAAATTCTTACAATACTCTTTTCTAACATTATCAGTATTCATAAGACGATAACTAAACTTTTCATATTTAATTCGATGTAGATAATCATTATTGTTTTGCTGCACATTGCGTAACAATAATAAGCTATAAAATTCTTGATTTCTTAATTGTGCAAATATACTTTCAATCATGATTATCTCCTAAGAATAAATTTAGCTTCAGTCTAAATGATGTCTATACATCAGATCTTCTTCAACAAAAAAGACATCATCCGTTCCAATAAGTGCCCATTGATATGTTCCAACGATTCGGCTTAGCTTTTGATTGAACGAATTATATACATTAACTAGGTTATATAACTCATCATATTCCCCTTTATATTGAATCATAGGAAATAGATGAAATTCTTCATACATTTTATGTACTGTTACTTTCCTCATGCTCATTTTATACCTCCTAAAGATATTAAAGGTTTTATGCCCATTTAATTGAAACTAGTGTCTTCCGTCTTATCTAAGCCTTATTAATTTATACAAATCCACATAATCATTATCCTTTATGCAATTAGCATTAACAATATGATTAGCATGTGCCTTTATTAAAACTATAGATATAATTAATATGTATCAACATATATTTAAGATATTAAACATATGTTGATTAACATAAAAGTTATAAAATAGTTAACCCGCATAGCCATTTTAACGTCTATTCGGATTAATAGATGGAAATCCCCCCATAAAGGGCTTTCTTGATGTTTCCTATTAGGTGTGTTCTCTTAACTCTACAAAAACTAAATAAGTGAAATAGCTAAAATTAGCTTTAAAATAGGGTTAAACTCAAAATCATTACACTCCAATAAATTAGTTCAATAATTATGTTTAAATTTCATTTAATATCAGATACGTTTTTTAGTTCTGGCATATTAGAAGCAAAACAAAGAATTACTAATAATCAATTACATAAGATAATTGAGTCCGAAAATTATGGAGATGATTTAAATGGGATCGTAATTTGTCTAATGTGCTGTGATTCAGATATTATTTTTAAGCGGAGATTACGTTTTTCAAAGAAAGAAAAAGTTTTATATATGGATATTATCTTAAATCATGATCAATTTAGTGTGATGTCACATGAACAACGAATTTCAGAGATTTGTAAAATTCTTTTAGAAAAAATCCCCCTTATTTTTAAAAAATATAAATTTAATAACTTTAATTCATCTAAGCTTATGAAAAATTTAGAAGACTGGTTTTTAAATAATAATTTTATAAAATAATAAAAATTATATTTTTAAGACATAGATGCCGCACAGTATTAGATTAATGCACTTCATAAGTTATCACACCTTTAACATAATAGGCGTTATGCCCCTAAGGTGGTTTTAATTTCTTGAATTCTTGTGCAATAAAGCCCATGATCGTTGTCTTGATTTGATGATGTCTATTTCGTAAATGGGGAATAGATAATTGTGAAATTTTGAGTGTAATCGAAATTATTTATTGAATTTTAAATAGATCAAAAAATATTTAAATCCCCTCTATTCTTTCGGAAGCTCTTGTTCTTTATTTTTCTATGGAGTTATATAATGAACTATATGGATTTAAACATAAAAGCTGGCGACTTAAGACTCCAATTGAATCTAATTAGAGCTAAAATCAAAGGACTTGAAGAACAACCCGGAACACACGAACTTCTAATGAATATTGCTATTCTAGAAAATGAAAAAAATAGTATGATCAGGGATTTGATGTTGATTTCAAGTGACCTTGAAAAGTCTAAATAACCGCTTTCTTTGACAGAATGAAAATTTGATACAAGCTGTAAAGAATATTTAGACGAAGCTTGGCATAGCCGCAAAATGTGAATACCCACAAAGAAACCATGATAGTGCGCTGAATCTTATCATGCTTTCATATAAAATATTGATGATTAAGAGGAGATATCAAGTATTTCGCATAAGCTGTATCATGTTAATTTTAGAGAAACTAAATAGTATTTTGATTTACACGTTTCAACAGCTCTTCTGCACTTTCAACTCGCTCAGAATAACGATCAGTTAAATAACCAGACTGGCCTCTGGTTAAGAGTGTAAATTTATAGAGTTCCTCCATTACATCCACAATTCTCGTGTAATAAGAAGATGGTTTCATACGTCCATCTTCTTCAAATTCTAGAAATGCTTTGGGAATAGAAGATTGGTTTGGAATGGTGATCATGCGCATCCAACGACCTAAAATACGCATCTGGTTTAAGCTATTAAATGACTGCGAGCCACCACTGACCTGCATCAAAGCCAAAGTCTTTCCCTGTGTTGTGCGAATCGCACCACCTGCCAATGGAATCCAGTCAATTTGCGATTTAAAAATAGAACTCATCGAACCATGACGTTCAGGTGAACACCACACCATGCCTTCCGACCAAGCTAATAAGTCATGCAACTCTTTAACTTTAGGATGTTCAGTATCTGCATCTTCAGGCAAAGGTAGTCCCTTTGGATGGAAGATTTTTACTTCAGCACCAAAATATTCCAAAATACGTCCTGCTTCCATCACTGCAAGTCTGCTGTATGAGCGTTCTCGGTTTGAACCATAAAGCAGTAAAATACGCGGTGCATGATCAAGCCCTTTGGCTTGAACTTTGTCTAAAGTCGGTTGTTCAAGAAGCTTCAAATCTACATTTGGGAGAGTCATAGTTTATACCTCTTTAAAAACTTTTTTCCTAAGCCAGAGTGAAACACTCACTAGGGCAATTAACACAGGCACTTCAACCAATGGTCCAATCACTGTCGTAAAAGCCACAGGCGATGCCAATCCAAAGGTTGCAATGGCAACTGCTAAAGCCAATTCAAAATTGTTACCTGCCGCAGTAAAAGAGATTGCAGCAGTTTTTGGATAATCATTCCCCATCCACTTACTCATAAAGAAGCTAATGAAGAACATCACTACAAAGTAAATAGTCAAAGGAATGGCGATTCTAAGCACATCTAAAGGTAGGCTGATGACTTCACCACCTTTAAGGCTAAACATGGCAACAATGGTAAATAACAGCGCAAGAAGGCTCAGCGGACTAATTTTAGAAATAAATTTAGTTTGATACCAAAGCAATCCCTTTTGTTTGACTAGAATCAATCGGGTCAAAAAGCCCAGTAAAAATGGGATGCCCAAATAAACCAGAACCGCATGAGTAATTGTCCAGAAGCTCACATGAATGACTTGTGCTTCTACACCAAAATAGGGCGGTAAAAAGGTCAAAAATAGCCAAGCATAGGTACTAAAGAATAGGATTTGGAAAATACTATTAAATGCAACCAATCCTGCAACATACTGATTATCACCACATGCCAAACCATTCCAAACTAAGACCATGGCAATACAACGAGCCAAGCCAATCAAAATGACACCTGTCATATATTCAGGATAAGAGTGTAGAAAAATGAGTGCTAAGGCAAACATTAAACAAGGTGCAATCACCCAATTCTGGACTAAGGATAAAGTGAGCGTTCGTTTATCTTTAAAGACTTGTGGCAACGTTGCATAGTCCACCTTAGCAAGTGGAGGATACATCATCAAAATCAAACCAATGGCAATTGGGATATTGACTGAATCAATGCTCATCTTGTCCAAGGCAACCGATGCTTGGGGAAAGAACACCCCAATCCCCACACCTAATGACATCGCAATGAAAATCCATAGCGTTAAATTACGATCTAAAAATGAAAGTCTTGAAGCGGACATAATCTCACCCAATATTCGAAATTTTATAACTGTTTCCAGTACATAAGAATAAAATCTTCAAGGGTATTACTCGCAATGAATTGAAATGGATGAATCAATATGAGGACTATTCAGCATGTTATTACTTTGTTTTGAGAGGATATTCAATACCTCATTTGCCCATTCAGGAAGATTTGGGTTTAAACGGTAATACACCCATTGCCCTTGTCTTTTATCAAGTAAAATGGAAAGATTTCGAAGTAAAGCCAAATGGCGAGAAATCTTAGGTTGGCTGAGTTCCAACTGTTCCGTCAGTTCACACACACAAACATTTTGTTTAGCCATAACTAACTTCAAGATGTCCAAACGAGTAGCATCAGAAAGACATTTAAAGAAATCTATTTGATTCATGTTCTCACCACACAATATATTTACTATTGCGAATATACGCATAACCATATATAAAAGCAATATTGTTTTTTTACTGAGAAATGCTATGTCACAAAAGATTAAGATTTATCACAATCCAGCTTGCGGAACTTCCAGAAATACGCTACAACTTATCCGAAATACTGGGCAAGAACCTGAAATTATTGAGTATTTGAAAAAACCACCTAATAAAAAAGAGTTAATTCATTTAATTGAAAAATCAGGGCTTTCTGTGCATGAAGTAATTCGTAAAAATGTTGAACCTTATGAGAGTTTAAAATTAGATCAACAGCATTGGACTGATAATCAGTTGATTAATTTTATGCTTGAATATCCAATTTTAATCAATCGCCCATTTGTAGTGACGGATCTTGGTATTAAATTATGCAGACCATCTGAGTTAGTACTGGATATATTATCGGTTCCTCAACTCAATGCATTTAGCAAAGAAGATGGTGAAATGATCATTGATCAAGGTGGCAACAGAATTAAGTAAATTCCACAGATTCAACATACCCATTTACCATAATGGCACTTATACGAAACAGCCCCCTAAAGGGCTTTTTCAAACAACTTCCGTTCTTTTGCACGACGATTCACTAAACCTTGCACAACCTTGCCCTTCGCTTTATTCCAACGATCAACCTGAGCAGCTGCACCTTTTTAATCTTGAGCATTCAGCTTTTAAGCAATGTGGAATTTGCAAAAGCACTCACCTCAATGTTGTAGGTTAATGAATCGAGCGTATCATACTGGTTCTGATTAAGTGGTACTTTGACTTTATTTACAGCAGCTTCAAAGCTTTTCAGATCAGATGCCATGTATACTTTGGCTTGCTCAATGGTGCAAGTATCGACTTTTTTAACTCGTACACCATTAGGATAATTAATGGTACCGTAGCCATAATATATTTCTGAACGCTTCATGCTTAGGATCTCACCTTTACGCATAGCTGTTTCAATTGCAAATAGAAAATCCCATGCGACATAGTGTTGTGGCATTGTTGGTACTTGTCCAATTTTGTATTCAAGTAACTCAAGCATCATATCTATTTCTTGTTGTGTGATATGACGTGAACATGCTTTAGGCTTTTTGGGCTTTGTAATTAGCATCCAAGTATTTTCATTTAAGATGAAAAGTTCTTTCTGGGCATAAGTAAACCTTGCGCTGTAATGAGAAATTTCTTTTAGAACCGTATTTTCACCCACTTATTGAAGTCTTTTATTACGCCAATTTGTTAAATCTTTCGGAGTAATGTCATAAATAGATTTTTGTGCTAATGCGCCAAATTTAGTCTCAAAACTACGGTATTGACCTTTGATCCAAGCACGAGAAGACTTCGACTCTTTCCTTTGGCCAACGCTCTCATAATATTTATTGTTTAAATCTCTAAAAGAAAATTTAGGCTTAATCTCCCCATTTTCAATTCTAGTTTGTGTATGTAATTCTAATAACTTAAGTGCAGCCCATTGTTCACATTCTTTGGCGGTATCACGGGTGCAGTAATATCTTTTACTTTCATATGAAACAGTAATGTTATATGTCTCACCCCTTTTTCTTGGTTTTGGTATTTTCATTTTGTCGCAAACTTGTCGCAGATGGCTAATAAATACTGCCATTTTTCACCAATTTAGCCAAGTCTGACACAATAATAAATGCTAAAAATAGACAAAAAAAAGACTCATAAGCATTTGATTAGCTTATAAGTCTTTGATAAATATATGGTAGGTATAAGCAGACTCGAACTGCTGACCTCTACGATGTCAAAGACAAGTAAAAATAATATAATACATATACTTAGATAAACTGTGACGCATTCTCGACACGAATGTAAATTTTACAATCATTCATTTAGATATTTTTAATGAGCAGGACGACCCCTACGTTTTAATGCAGAAAAATGTCCTAATAATGACTTTTTTATATCCTTCTTTGTACATATCAAGCGAAATTCTAAACAGTAACGGTTACAGTCTAAAAATGGCCATTTAAGCTATTTTTAATGATATTTGAAAATTTCAGGTGAGAATTGAAAGTGGTTAGAATTGTTGAGTTTTTATAATTTAATATATAAGTATCTAATATATATAAGTTAATAGATAAAATAAAATTGTTAGATTTTAGCTAGATTGAAGTACAATTCAACCTCTAAAAAAGGTTAGGTCACTCAACCAAATATCTATTTGTTTTATAACATTATTTTATGTTTTTTTAATTTCACTCAACCGCTTTGTACCGCAACATTGTTAGATTTATTTTTAATATATATCATATACTTAAGTACACAAAAACCATGATTTATTGGTTTTGTACCTCAATCCGAAGTTTTATTTTCATTTGAAATTATTCTTTAAAAACCTGCGTTGTAGCAATCTGTAGAACTGCTGTGGAATATTGTAGAAAGGTTCTTTACAGGGTTTTATGTGTCCAACACCTGCACTGGTATAGCCTTGATGCTCAAAGATTACTTTCACAAATCTGTAGAGTATCCGACACATTTACTGTGCAGGTGAGGTGGGGGGATAACTGCCCGCTCTCACCAAGAATCTTGTCTTGCCGTGCATTCTTGGTAAGACGTTAAATTACTCATGAAACGTTTTAATTTCACTGGTGATTTCGTAGATCTGTAGATGTAGACCACACATGATGGCATTGAACTGGTCACTGGGTAGTCCGTCATCAAAGCTCATGCGCGTCATGGCTGCGATATGTTGTTCAAGTCTTTGCAGTGAGTCCGAAATATTTTCAAGTAGGTCTTCAGATGTACGTGGTTTGTTGGTTGAAGCTTTCAATAATGGAATCATAGAGATGCTCCCGATCTCGAAAGCAAAGGTTGGCTATTGTTTTCAAACACCCAACATTTAACGTTTTTGGTTTCAAGTCCACTCCACACCTGCCCGCACTTTATAAACTTTGGATATGGTGCTGCACTATTCTTCAAAAGATTTGTTAACTCATGGTTCTTTTCAAAGTTTGGAATAACTTTACTGATATGCACCAAATTGATTGCAATTAAGTGACTGTATTTACTGTGATTTATCTTTTCCAAACCATATTTATAAATGGATTGCCAAAACTGTTGTAGTTCATCATTTTGCAGTACTGGTGCTGAAACTACTGTATGAATTGAGAGTATGGATTTATGCAATCGATTGCTAAACCATGTCACCTCTATACTTTCAAGTACTCCTTCCGAATTTGAAATAAGTCGGTTTACCGTGAGTTCTGGACTGCCTGAATTTAAGCGTACTTTTGAACCTACGGCAATGCCCTGCAGTTGTGTGATTTGTTGATTTTGCAGCAGTGTCGCCATTGCGTTAAATGCATTGATGAATGCAATTTTGATTTGTGCTGCTTTCTCTCCAGTGAAGCCCATGACCAAAAACATCCAACCGTCTTTGGTCATTTCATACATAGGGCGAGGTTTACCCTGTTCATCTATGTAATTCGCCAGCTCAAAATTGAGTTCGCTAAACTCCTTTGGACAATCTAAGGATTCGATCGCACGTAAAACATTGGTATGTCGTTTACCAAATGCTCCCGCTACTTTGAGGCTATCCGTTTTGATTTGTTGGTTTTGAATAAACACAGCTTGAGATAGGTCGAGTGCATTCATTTTGCACCGCCTTTCATCCAACGAATGATACGAGATTTAAGATTTGGTTTTTGAGCAAAGTCTGGCGAAGTTAGACGCTGAAAACATAAAGTGTCCAGGCAAAATTGTGCTTGAATAGATTTATTCATTATTTTTTCCTTTTGTACTTCGCCACCTTCAAGCGACCAAACTTGAGGGTGGCAGACCGAATAGGGTTGGTCGACCGCTACAAAAGGAAAACGGCAGGCTTACGCCTCCCCATCCGATCTACCATAACGTAGATTAGAGGAGTTTTCAGATATAAAAATACCGCTAAAGCAGCGGTTTATATCTGCCTTAAGTAACCGAGCGACCAAACTCGTCCACCAATGTAGGGTGGTGAAATTAGAGTAACTTAGATACTATGTGCGGGTCAAGTAGGGGAATATTTAAAATGACAGCTCAAGCTTTAGAAAATACAGAAAAATCTGAGAAAATTGATAGTAAACCACAAACAAGAATAACCTGCGGTATTATTATGCCAATTGCAACAATGGGGTCTGAATATACCGCTGAACATTGGGAGGATGTACGGGCAATCATTGATACCGCAGTTAAACGCGCAGGCTTTGAACCTAGAATTGTAAGTGATTCTGAAGATAGTACAATCATTCATAAATCTATTATCAATAATATTTATAATGATGAAATTATCATCTGTGATGTTAGCAATAAAAATGCAAATGTCATGTTTGAATTGGGTATGCGTTTAGCATTTAATAAACCCGTTGTTATTATTAAAGACGATAAAACTGGGTATTCTTTCGATACTTCAAATATTGAACACATTGGGTATAGAAAAGACCTAAGACATAATACTGTAGAAAAGTTTATAAATGATCTTTCTCGAAAAATAAAAGCAACTTATGAAGCTCCGAAAAAGGAAGGTTATCAACCTTTTCTTAGTCATTTTGGTAAGTTTGAAGTAGCAAAAATAGAAAATAAATCTATTGAAGGTGGTGAGGCATTAGAAAAACTATTAAATAAAATGGGAGAAATGGAAACTCAGTTAGGAAATTTAAATATTACTGAAAACAACTTTAATAACAAAAATACAGACATGAGTAAATCGGTGATATACGTCGAACCTCCTGTAATATCACGAAGTAGCAACCAAGAGATAATTCAAGAAATACTTAAAAAAATCCGCGGTATTCATTTCGTAAATTCAATTGAAGGAGGTAAAGCTTTAGAAATAACATTTAACAGACGTTTGACACTTACAGAGCAAATAAAAATTGAAGAGCACATTAAAGAAATTATGGATGCGCATGATGACCTTCCGTTTTGAGACATATATCAATTATGCCTAGTGACTTAGATACTCAAAATAAGTCAATCATGTTATATAGTTAACATGAATTTAATTTTAATAATTATAGTTTGGGGTTAGTTGTGGCTGATAAAAAAGTAGAAGTCATTATAGGAATAATTAAATGACATCTTTAGCGGGTAACGATCTAAATTGGATTAAAGACACAGATAATATTGAAACTCCTTTTGATGGAGATTTATGGAACCGTACAAGAGTAGCAGATCAACTTGAAAATTACATTTCCCGCTTAAAAGTAGGTGCGACTGTCGCTATAGATGCTGAATGGGGTGCTGGGAAATCATGGTTTGTAAAAAACTGGAAAGCCCGACTTGAGCAAAATGACTTTAAAGTGATTTCTCTAAATGCATTTACTCAAGATTATATTGAAGACCCTTTTCTAACTATTGCAATGGAAATAGCGAATGTTCTAGAAGATGATGCTAATGCTGTTGATAGAATAAAGTCGTCAATCGGAGATGCTTATCGCGCTATCTTGCCTAGTCTTCCAATGCTAATTTTTCAAGTTGCCATGACGTTTATGGGGGCAGGGAAAATGGCTAAGGAATTTACTGATGCTTTTAAGGGACTTCAAGATGATACTGGAGCATTTGGAGAAGCAGCAGCAGAATTTTTAAATGAAAAACTTAAAGAGCACTTATCTGCACAAGTTGATAATTATCAAAATGAAAAGAACTCATTAGAATACTTTAAGTCTCAACTTGCTGCCATAACATCAGAACTAGATAAACCTTTAGTTTTTATTGTAGATGAGTTAGATCGTTGTAAGCCTGAATTTGCTATACGCTTAATTGAGCGTATTAAGCATTTTTTTGATATACCAAAAGTCGTCTTTGTTTTAGCAGTGAATAAAACACAATTAGAAGAATCAATAAATAGCTTTTATGGTTTTACCAGTTCTTCGAATTATCTGGAGAAGTTTATTGATATTACTGTTTTGCTTAAAGCAAGCGCATCTAAAGAATTAAATTATAAGAATATAATTGAAACTTATATTCAAAAGTTAGGTATAGATGGAATTACAGAAAATGACTGCACTCAACTAGAGACTCTTTGTAATGTGTATCAACCAAATTCTAGGCAACTAATTCGGATCTTTAATAAATTTGCATTACTTAACAATAATTTTCAAAGTCATGGATTCGTATTCCTTTTCCTAATGCTTATTTACGCTGAATTAAAATTGATTCATAACTTTAATGAAAAAGAATTGTCTACTCATTTTTTGACTACACATGAGAATTACTTTAAAGAAGGATTTGAAAATTTTAGAGCTAGAAATGCACCAAGTCCAATGAATACGATAGCTACATTTCTATCAACTTTTATTTATGCAAATTATGGTCTTAATGAATTTATGGGCTATCTAAATTTTAGCTTCTATCCTACTTCTAAAGTTGGTCGTGAAAGTTCAAGAAATCATTACTATCCTTCCACACCCATTCCAAAAGATCTAGTTACCATATGGCATGATTACATTCATTTAGTCGAATAAAAAAAGAGGACTTAACGTCCTCTTTTCAATTTTACTTCAATTTAAAATATTGAAAAAACTCTTCTGGTCTAATTCCATAGTCTAAAAATAAGAATATAATATCTAAATTAATTATTTGTTTTAACTCATTAATTTTTGCTTTTGAGATTACTATTCTTTCTTCATAATAAGAAATTTCTTTATTTATTCTTTCTTCATGTTCTTCTTCTGTATGACTTTCAATCTTTTCCTTTAGTTTATATTCTTCAATCTTTAATTTATCAGAGCTTATAGAACTCTCTTCACTATTTATATTTTTTTCTATTTTATCTTTTAGATTATCCTTATTGTAATTTTCTGATAGCACTATATATTCATTTAAAAAAGTATCCCAATGTAAGGATTTAAATTTTTCATCATAAAAATTATAAGAATTCCCTTCTATTGCATAATTTATAAATTTATATTTCAGTAGTATAAAAAAATAATTTCTCATCTGCTCAGGATCTATTTTTTTTAAAATATCTATATCTTTAAAATACTCTTTCCATAATTCATTTTTTTCAAATATTGAACTATTATACATATAAGCATATCTGGTTAAAGCGTGAAATCTTTCATTCGATCTATCTGTATCTATTAATAAAGGCTCAAACATTCCATATTTTTCTAACAGTTCTTTGAACGGACCATTTCCATATTTACTTAAACAATTAAAAAAGAAAGCTTCTAATTCATACTGTGTAAATGTTGCTCTAAAAATATCAAAATATTCTTTTTGCTTTCTAGAGTATTCTTTATTTTCGATCTTTTCAAAAACTTTTAGAACTTGATTGTTATCGATTAATTTTACTGTTTGATAACTTACTCTAAAATAACTTCCTGCATAATCTAGAAATGCTTTAGTATAAAATTCTTCCCAAGATTTTACTACATTAGACTTAAATATAATGATATGGTCTTTGATAGACTCTTTGCCTTGCACTCTATCCTTTATCATATTATCTATTTTTTCAATAGAAACTGTAGGTACGGGACCTTTTGTTTTTTCAACAAACTTACAAAAATTAATTAAAGTTCCTTTTGCACCTACTAAAATATCATTAGTCGCATCTGTTTTTGTTTTTAATAGCTGAAAAAAAAGACTTTCAAAATTTTGTAAAGCTATTTGCTCTTGTTGTGCTATCGCTGTCTGCTGCTGACCTTCAAATGTATTTCTCTGTAAATCTAAAATCTCTTTTTGTGTATTTACATTTTCCTTATCAAGAAGCGCTATTTCTTTCTGATATTTAGCTGACTCTTCTTGAGCTGTAGCTGCTTTACTTAATTCTAGTCTAGTTTCCTTTAATTCTTTAATTTGTAAACGTACCGAATAAGTTAACCAATAAAATGCAAATAAACCAAAGATTGGATTTAAAATACCTCCAAAAAAATCACCAACTGTTCCCCAATGCTGGGCCTTTTCTGAAACATTAACTTCTTTCATTATCAAATAGAAAAATCCTACAGCAATTATTATTAAAAAAACCATCACACGATGAAAACTAATATCTTGATCAATGGCATCAATATCTTTATTCTTTTTTTCTTCTTGACTCATATCAAACTGTTAAGTAAATAAATTCAATTATAAACATCTAAAAAATATAAAGATACTAAGTATCTTTATATTTTTTAGATGTTTATTTTTAATAATTAACTTAAATTACTTATTTATCACATTGGATGGTTCACTTCCCCAAAACTCTTAAACACCACTATTTCATCGCTTGCCCATTCATTCACCGTATGGGCAATCTGATTTTGCTCAGGTACAATTTCACTGTACCAGTAAGACTCTCGTGCTTCTTTAATTGAACCAAAACCACCAGCATTTGACGGAATAATTCCCAAAAGTTGTGGAGGTGTCCGTTGTGAAGCCAATACATCATCACGGGTCACATTTTTAATATTTAAAAATTCATCTTTTGCTGCAAATTCAGAGATTGGAATTAATTTCATTCCATCTTTATCACCCCCTGGTGCATGCAAAAATAAATTTCTAAAGTTGCCTGGTCCACGTGAGTCCTTCATCGCTTTTTTAAGACCTTCAACATCTTCATCATCCAGTTTTGAATCGGTCATATATAAAATGAATCCTGCATGTGATCCATTATTGTAATATTTACGACGGAACAAAGTCGCAGACTCATTCAACCAAGCAGCTTGAAGTGCCGAAATATATTCAGGTGTACCATAAATTTCTTGATCAATATCTGCAGTTTTAATATGACAAACAGATCCTTCTTGAAAATGAAATTCTTTAAATTCTCTGGTTAACATCAAGTATTGATCTGCATTTGCCATACGACGTATATATTTCGCCATCAAGCCTTTTAGCTTCATTCGATCATTCAGTTTATTTTTAATTTCTTGCAAATAAGCATTTCCAAAGACCAATTTATCTAAAACAATACGTTCAAAATCACTTGCCGTTAAATGTTTGTGTGGAATAAATGCCGACAACAGCTGATTCTTTTTATAAATAATGGCAGTAGATAAATAAGGTGTTGCTCGAAAAGATTTGGACAAACCATTCATGCTGATATGTGGTTCATAATACTTTCCATTGAAGCAAGACTCATAATATTGTGAAAGGTCACGCCCATTAATCACAGGTTCAGCATCACCAAAGGTGAACGCCTGAATTTTAGAATCAGACATTTAATAAATCTCCATTGAGGATTTTTTCATTTGTTGGTTATCCAGTGAAAGTGGTTCATTGAAAAAGGCATGAAATAGTGCAAAGGCTAGATCGGCATGACCAATATTTTCAGCACGTGATGCTTCAAAAGTCATTTGCCGTTGAGAAGCCGTTAATGTTTTTTTAATCGCCATTAAGGAATGTGCAATTTCAGTCGAACCCGCATCAAATTCAAGTCGACCTTTATTGATGACATCCATGCCTTTCATGACCAACTGTGTTTTGATATCAATGCTATAGGTGAAAGTAGTTAAATTCGGGAAAAACTCTTGTACCAGTTGAGCTACACCTGTCCCCATACCTGATTTATCAAGTCCGATGTAGGTGACTTTATATTTTGAGCATAGCTTCTTGATGTAGGCTGCTTGACTAGCAAAGTCCATCCCTTTGAATTGGTGATGCTCTAATACTCTGAATTTATTGTAATTGCCATCTGGTGGAGCAACCACCACAAGTCCTGCACTGTCGCCAGTTTCAGCAGGATCATAGCCAATCCATACAGGCTTATTTCCAAAGGGACGTAATGCCAACGGCTTAAAATCATTCGCCCAAACTTCCCATGAATCCACCATACAAGGTTGGATCATGCTCAGAGGAAAAACACTGTGCCCATCATCTACGAATTCACACATGTATAAATTTGCAAATTCTTCAGCGTTGTTTTCTGCAATCAGTTCTTCAATATCGAATAGATCACAACCCTGCCGTTCTGCATCATAAATATTGACAATATGTCGCCAAACATGGTCTTCACACAAAGCACCATTGAACAAGTTTTCATGCTTGGTATTGATTTCAACACGTTTATCTTTCGGACGACCCTTGTTAAATTCTTCTCCTGTCCAAAATTTATAGGCTTCATGTGTTTTGCTGGATGGTGTGGAAAAATAAGTCTTTTTATATTGCTTTTGCGATGCCATTGCCGAAGCCACTTTTTTCAAAGTAGCAAAACCATGTACCCAAAAGAATTCATCAAAATATAGATCACCATGATAAGACTGTGCTGTCTTGGCATTAGTTCCTAAAAATATCAGCTGAACTGTGGAATCATCGGGCAAGGTAATCGAAATAGGATCACCTTGTAGATCCACCCCAATTGACTGCATCACAAAGTTTTTAATATAAGTTTTAAAACCATGTGCTTGCGCTTTTGAAGCAGATAAGAAAATTTGATTACGCCCCGTGGTCACCGCTTTAATCAATGCTTCACGGGCAAAATAAAACGTGGCACCAATCTGACGAGATTTTAATAATGCTCGATTTCGTTGTTCACGTGCGCGGTACCAAACTTTTTGATATTCAAATAATCCATCGTCAAAGTCCTCGAGCAATTGTTCAACTTGCTCTTCAGTCAGTACATTTTTTGGCGATGGCTTACGAGTACCGGTATTTCTTCTTTTTAGATTTTCATTTAGATCAGCTTCATTACCACCATTGTTAAACTTTTTGATTTTTGCCATGCGTTCCAATTGACGCATCAATAAATCAATTTCTTTAAAATCATTTGGTAATTTTTTTTCTTTAATAATCAGTTTGACCAGTTGTGCTTCCAGTGCTTGTGCAACACGACCTTCTGGTGCTTCCTTGTCCCATTCATCACGTGCTTTCCACGCATGAACATTTTTATCGTTTTCTTTTATAAATTCTGCAATCGAACTGATTCGCCACCCCATCCAATACAAGAATTTTGCAAGTAGGCGGTGATCGAAATCAAAATGGTTAGGTGTCGCAATGTCTGGCTTCATTGGCTCATTAAGCCAACGACAGCATTTATATTCATTGAGCGGTCATTGTTTACCGTAACCACAACAAAAAGCAAAGATTGATTGTTTTTGCCGTTATTCCGATTCTGCTTACTACTTTTATTAGATTCCTTCTAACCAAGCAGGATAAGAATCATGTCCAAAAAATCCAAGTTTTACCGAGTAGCTGTAGCAGGTGCGACCACAGATGGTCGTATCATTGAAGCTGCTTGGATTCAACAAATGGCAAAAAACTACAACACTGCAACCTACACAGCTTTAGCAAATATTGAACATATTCGTGGCGTTTCCCCAAATTCAGATTTTGGCAGTTATGCAAAAGTACTTGGTTTGAAAGCACAAGAAGATGATATTGCAGGCCAAAAAAAATGGGCGTTATATGCTCAGCTCGAAGCCTTTGATAATTTAATTGATCTACATGCCAAAAAACAAAAACTGTTTAATTCTATTGAAGTTAATCCAAGCTTTTCAGACAGCAACGAAGCCTACTTGGTCGGTATTGCATTTACTGACAGTCCTGCATCATTAGGGACACAAGTCATGGAATTTGCTTCCAAAAATCCAGAAGCAAATCCATTCATCTCTAAAAAGCTGCATAAAGACAATCTATTTACCGCAGCTACCGAAGTCGGTATTGAGTTTGAAGAATTAGATACACCTGGTCTTTTTTCGCGTTTCATGGATTTGCTCAAGCCAAAATTTGAAGAAAAAGAAAATCTAGATAATGGCAAATTTAATGAAATCTCTGCCTGTCTCGGTGAGGTGGCGAAAACCTTTAACCAATCAGCAACCGATTTAAAAACACTTCAAACCAATTACTCAGACTTGCAAACCAAGCATACCGATTTAGCAAAGGCTTTTAACGACTTAAAAATCCAATTGGGCAATCAAATCCATCAAGACACACCGCCAGCTCCCGAAAATACTGGCAACTTCTCAGAAAAAATCGAGTGCTAATCACATGAAAAATGAAACACGTAAAAAGTTTAATTATGCCGTTAGCAAAGTGGCCGAAGTCAATGGAATTCAAGATGCATCTGTTAAATTCAGTGTAGAGCCTTCTATCGGTCAAAAAATGGTGGATAAAGTTCGAGAATCATCTGCATTTTTGAAACGAATCAATATCATTCCAGTCGATGAAATGGAAGGTGAAGCCATCGCCTTAACCAAAGGCTCAACTATTGCAAGCCGAACCAATACCAAAAGTGGTACGCCCCGCAAACCAATTGATCCAACAGGCTTAGAATCGAATACCTACAAATGCGTACAGACCAATTTTGACGTCGCACTACGTTATGAAAAAATGGATGCCTGGGCAAAATTTTCAAACTTTTATGAAAAATGGCAAAAATTTGTCAATGACACTATTGCCTTAGACATGATCATGATTGGCTTCAATGGTAAATCTACCGCTGTCACCACAGACCGTGCAACCAATCCATTATTGCAAGATGTTAATATTGGTTGGCTTGAAAAAATCCGTACTGTTGCACCTGAACGCTATATGAAAGAAGTGGTTGATGCTTCAGGGAAAGTCAATGTTGGTTTAAACGGTGACTATAAAAACTTAGATGCCTTGGTGACAGATGCAGTCAATAATTTGATTTCTGAATTACATCAAGATGCTACCGATCTGGTCGTGATTTGCGGTCGTTCTTTATTAAATGACAAAAACTTTGCCATCGTTAACAACTCATCTGACAACACCGACACATTGGCTGGTCAAGTGATCTTAAGTCAAAAACAAATTGGTGGGTTACCTGCTGCTCGTGTTCCCTTTTTTCCAGACAATGCATTATTAGTTACTTCGTTAGACAACTTGTCCATTTACTTCCTTGAAGATGCCAAACGTCGTCAAATAATTGATAACTCAAGCATGGATCAAGTCGAAGAATTCCAATCGTCAAATGATGCTTATGTCGTAGAAAACTACGAAAAAGTCGCATTGGTTGAAAATATTACAATTATCGAATAGGTGAATTTATGTTGAGTCCAGCAGCTCGACACCGCCTAAATGCTTTGGCTGCAAAGGAAGCAGCCAAAGCAGATAATGAATATGGCGGTGTAAGACCAGATGCAAGCATCTACCAATTACAACTAAATGAATTAAAAAATGATCATCATATTTTGCGTAGCATTCAGTCTGAAAATGAACGTGCTTTAGCCAAATCTGAAGTTATTCCAAAACATATGCCGTATGTAGATGGTGTCATCACATCAGATGCAAAACTAGAGTCGGATGATGTGGTAACCACCATTATGTTGTGGTGCTTCGACATTGGTAGTTTTAAAGAAGGTTTACGCATTGCAGATTATGCACTCAAACATAACTTAAAAATGCCCGATGCTTTTAGTCGTAGTACGGCTGCGATTGTTGCTGAAGAAATTGGCAATGCTGCACGTATTCAATTTAAAGCAGGTGAAATCTTTGATTTACAGGTGCTATTAAAAGCCAATACCCTCACGACAAGTTTTGATATGCATGATGAAATTCGAGCAAAACTATATCTCGCAATCGGACGAGCATATATGCACCTTGAAAAATACGCATCTGCAGTCGAATTCTTAGCACTAGCCGTTAAAAGAAATGAAAATTGTGGCGGAAAAACAGAGCTACAAAAAGCTGAAAAGTTATTAAAAGGTCAAATAGAAGCTCATCCTGCAACGCCATTATTAAATTTAAATGGCTCTCCGGTTGTCAACGATTTTGGCAGCGATGCTTTGCACAGTGAAACTTCTAACTAGGTGCCCCGCACAAACCGAGGGGCAGAATTGATGATGTAAGGCCATTCATGGCTCGAACAGATTCAATCCTCCACCCCTCACTAAAACAGTGAGAACAAAATGACGGGATTAATTGCAAACGGTAATGCAGCATCAATCGATCAAATCATCAGTAGCGATCCATTCTTTCCAACTGTATCTACAAAAGCAGTGAGACTCTATTTACGATTAGATACAAGCGTGACCAATGACCGATTATCCCCTGCCATTCAAGCTGCTGTCATCGATGTAAATCAACAACTTGAATCACTGATGAGCAAAGCAAACTCACTGGCTGAAATCAGTAGTCAAAAAATCACCGTGGATAATATCGAAAAAAGTATTGCAGAGGTTCTCTATTTTAGAGCCGTTACTTGTGCCACAGGTGCTGAAATAAACGAGCGCTATAGAGCATATGACACTACCAGTACAGGTGATCAAAAAGCCGAGAAACTCACAATTACTATTGATGACTACAGACGTGATCTTCGCTATGCCATCCGTGATTTAAAAAAATTAAGACGCTTGAATGTAGAGCTCGTTTAAATGCAAACGGTATATGCCATTCAAAACGATACAGTCGATGCGATCTGTTGGCGATATTACGGACGTACTTCAGGAGTGGTTGAGAAAGTATTAGAAGCGAATTCGAGTATTGCTGAATTTGGACCATTTCTACCAATGGGAACCGCAGTCCAGTTACCTGTAATTCAAACCCAACAAAATACAACACAAAGCATTCAGCTTTGGGATTAATCAATATGGCAGAACCAACATCTACAGCAACGGCAACAGCATTCACACTCAGCTTAGCATCACTTTTACCCTTTATTAACGGTAATGCTTTGCTAGGTGCAGTTTTTGGTGCAGCACTCTTTGCAACGACGAAAAAAAACTTAAAGCCACTACAACGTCTTGTCACCATGCTTTTAGCAACAGGCATTGGTTATCTTCTTACACCTGAAATTACGCAGCGTTCATTTATCAGCAACGATGCAACTGCAAGCATGGTTGCAGCTATTTTTTCCCTGCCTGTGATTTTAAAAATAATTGTTTGGGTCGATCAATCGAGTCTGAGCGATATCATCAATAAGTTTTTCCGTGGTGGAGGTACATCATGATTGAAATCATTTTCCAATTCATTGCACTACTTGCATACCTGTTTTGTGGTCTTCGTATTATTTGTTTTGACTCTAAAAGCTTACGCCATCGCCAAAGTTATTCTTATCTTGCAACGATTTTGATTGCTTCATTCATGGGCCAAAGCGTGCACATTTTATTTTTTAAAGATCCAGTGACCTTATGGGATGCAATCTTTGCTGTGCTATTAGCGGTACTTATTTATAGAACAAAAGGCAATGTGGCCAAACTGATTTGGAGTGCATCATGAATTTAAAATACGGTTCTAAGGGAACTCAGGTTATCGACCTACAAAAACTCTTAATTCAGCATGGATTGACGGGAAGAAACCACAAAAAATTAATGGCCGATGGTGATTTTGGTGACAATACTGAATATGCCGTTATTCAGTTCCAAAAAATTAAAAATCTGAAAGATGATGGCATTGCAGGCTTAGCAACGTTTAAAGCTTTACAGGGTGAAGATACAAGCAAACTATTAAGTGCATCTGATCTTGAAAATGGTGCAAAACGTTTAAATGTGCCTGTCATTGTAATTAAAGCCATTGCAGAAGTAGAAACTCAAGGTGATGGATTTCTCACCAGTAAAAGACCTAAAATTTTATTCGAACGTCATCGTATGTATTTTTATCTGACTCAAAAGTTCGGTAAAACCAAAGCCAACCAATTTATGAAAGCGCACCCAAATATTATTAACACTGCTACTGGTGGATATCGAGGGGGTGAGTCTGAATATATTCGGCTTAATCAAGCCATTCAAATTGACGAAGAATGCGCTCTACAATCTGCATCATGGGGCCGTTTTCAACTTATGGGTGAAAACTGGAAAGACTTAGCTTATGTTTCCGTGCAGGAATTTGTGCAGCAACATTATCAGAGTGAAACACTTCAGTTTGAAGCATTTCTTCGTTTCTGCGAGTTTAAATCAGGAACTGTCGATGATCAAAAATGGACATTATTGGATGCATTAAAACAAGAAAACTGGCATGTCGTTTTTACCCTATATAACGGCAGTAATTACAAGCGCTTAGGCTACGATACTAAGTTTTTACAAGTGATGAATCGTTTAAATTCCACCTATAAGAGCAAAGCAGCATGAATAAACCCAAGTTACTACGGGAATATATTTTGAATGCACTGCCTGATTTACCTCAAGATCAAGATCGGCTAAGAATCCTTGCCGATCAAGGATCTATGCGAAGTTTATTGAGTGGTAGTTTAAGTTTTGAAATGTCATATAAACTTGAAATACTCATAACTGAATGCACAATAGATCCTGAGATTATTGCCTTAGTCTTGTTTACCTGGATACAACAACACCAATCTGAACTCATGGCCAACCATGAAAAATCTAAACAAGCCATTACGTTTGAAAGTGAAATAATAGACAACACCAAATCTGATATTTACTTTTCAATTCCTTTGACAGAACGTATTGTTGTCAAAAAAAACGATGAGGGAAAATTAGAGCTCAGCTATCCAGATGAACCGCAATATACTGAATTTCTACCTAGTACCAATTTTGAAGTCATTAAAAATGGAGAAGTACTGGCTTCATGGCAAAGTATAGAAAAACAAGGTTGGTCTTTAGACATGCCCTTTCCTGGTAAAAACCTATGAATATGCAAGAGCTTCCAAAACATATCAAACCTATTTTGGAGAGCCTTTCAGCAGATGAGCGTGCTAAGTTATCCAAAAATATTGGTCGTGATCTACGTTCAAAACAAAGTAAACGTATATCAACACAAAAAAATACTGATGGATCTACCTATCAAGCACGTAAAACAAAATTACGTGACCGCATTAAAGGTAAGGTTCGTTCAAAAATGTTCAATAAATTAAAAAACCTGCAATATCTCAAAGTAATGAGTTCTGCAAACTCAATCGAGATCGGATTTATAGGACGTATAGCGAGAATTGCACGTGTTCATCAATTTGGTTTACGTGATCGTGTAGCACGTAACGCTTCGCAAGTTAAATATGCAAAACGTGAGCTGATTGGTTTGTCTACAAATGATAAGCAAGATATTGAAAAATTATTGATCAAGCATATTGACTTAAAATAATCGAATTTCTAAGGCACAGTTTTAATTTGTTTTATTAACGCTAAACAAATCAAAGTAGCTGAAAACAAAAAACTCATCAGACAAAGTGTCTGCATGAATGCTGACAATAATCGTCGTCTTGAAAATATTATCCGTTTCGGAACAATCAAGACCATTAATCCATCCTTACCCATACCGAAAGTCATTGTAAACCTTGACGATATAGACACACCTGAAATTCGATGTTTAAACATTCGATCAGGGACAGATGCGACGTGGGATATGCCATCCAAAAATGAAGAATGCGTCGTGATTTCACCTTGCGGTGAAATTGGATCAACAAGCTTTGTCATGTACGGTTTTTATAATGATGAGCACCCTGCTCCATCTGATAATTTAAATCAAAAAATTCGTATGTTTGGTGATGGTTGTGTCATTGCTTATGACGTTTTAGCACACCATTTATCAGCAATTTTACCAGGAGGAGGAACTGCTGTTTTAACTGCTAATGGTGGTGTAACAGTGAATGGAAATACAACCATTAATGGCAACTTACAAATAAATGGCAGTACGGCCATGACGGGGAATAATACGGTCCAAGGCAGTCAACTTGTTCAGGGAAGTAGTCACTCTACTGGTAACTTTAGTACAGAAGCGGATGTTAAAGCAGGAAGTATCAGCCTGAAAAATCATAAAACGTCAGGTGTGAAATCTGGTGGTGATGTTTCAGGAGATCCTATCGCATGATATCAAGTAAAAATGGGCAAGTATTACCATCAGAGTTAGATCAAATTCGTCAATCCATTCAGGACATATTAACAACACCGATTGGAACACGAGTCATGCGTCGTGAATATGGTTCCTTATTACACAAACTCACCGATGCACCATTCAATGAAATCACGTTACTACAACTATATGCTGCGACTGCCCATGCCCTATTGCAATGGGAAAACAGAATCCAGTTGGTTTCAATCAACATGACTACAGTGAATGCCGATTCATTTGTAATAGATCTAAAAGTACAGCGTGTAAATCAGAATGAAATCGAATCTTTAAATATTCCACTCAACTTATACGGTGCATCATTATGAGTGTTGATTTTTTACAACTAGCCAAACCCAACATTATTGAAGTAGTTGATTTTGAGGTTATATTTTCAGAAAGAAAAACAGAACTGATCAATAAATTTAATGATGATGAAAAAGCAGCAATTACAGCGGTACTTTCAAGAGAAAGCGAACCTCTAACCAAATATCTACAAGAAAATTGCTATAGAGAATTAGTGCTTCGTAATCGAATTAACATATCAGCGCAAGCCTTACTTTTAGCTTACGCAGAAAAAGAAGATTTAGACCAACTCGCTGCAAATTTTAATGTTAAACGTCTTGTAATCACTCAAGCAGATAACAGTAAAGTACCACCTGTAGCTGCTGTTATGGAGTCAGACAATGCACTTCGTGAACGTACGCAACTTGCTTTTGACACCTTGTCTGTTGCAGGACCCGAATCAGCCTACAAAAAATTTGCTAGAGACGCAGACGGCCGTGTCGGTGATGTATCTGTTGTATCTCCAAACCCTGCTTATATCACCCTGACTATCTTACAAGCCGACTCAGAAAATGGAGCTGCGTCACCTGAATTGCTGCAAATTGTAGAAAAAGCAGTGACAGCAGAAGATGTACGTCCTATTGGTGACCGTGTCACCGTGCAATCAGCACAAATTATTCCCTACAACATTCAAGCAAAATTATTCATTGCTAAAGATCCAGAAGCAGCAACGGTGTTACAACAAGCCATTAATAATGCCAATGCATATACCAACAATAATAAACGCTTGGGCAGATCTATACGCTTGTCAGCTATTTATGCTGCTTTGCATGTCAGTGGTGTGAGTCGAGTCGAACTGATTGGTCCGATATCGGACGTTGTGCTTACGCCTTACCAAGCCTCTTTCTGTACCAATATCAATGTCAGCATTGGAGGGATTGAATGAGTCAATTACTCCCTCCAAACAGTACAAAATTTGACAGAAATATAACCACTGTTGCTGCAAAAAATACTGAATTGGCAGTCGCTATCAAAACATTATCTTCAATCGATCAAGCACCAGATCAGTTTCTATCTTTTCTAGCTTGGCAATATAGCGTTGATTCTTGGGACACGGATTGGCAACCTTCATTACAACGAGCATTAATTAAAAAGTCATTTAGACAGCATCAAATCAAAGGAACACGCACTGCAGTCCGTGAAGTACTTGCTCAATTTGGTTACGAATGCACATTTCAAGAATGGTTTGAAGTATCACCCAATTTAATACCAGGCACATTTACTTTAGAGCTAGAACTGAATGGTCGCGAACTCACAGAAGAAATCTATTTAGAAGTCAATCGTCTAATCAAAGATGCAAAACCTGCAAGCCGTCATTTGACCAATTTAACGATTAACGTTCTTCCCATTTGTATTCCACGCATCGCAATTGGTTGTCACGGTGCTGAAACAGTCACAATTTATGTCGAGTAGAAAAAATGGCAACGTATAAAGGTATATTAACCAATAATGGTAAAGCACTCATTGCAAGTGCAACGGTCAATAATAAAATTAACTACTCACATATAGCCGTTGGTGATGGTAACGGTTCAGTACCTGAACCATCTGAAACACGTACAGCACTGGTAAATGAAAAAGCAAGAATTGCGCTGAATATCGTAGAAATTAATCCGAATAATACTAATCAGATTATGTGTGAAGCCATTATTCCTTCGAATATTGGTGGGTTTTACATTCGTGAATTAGGCTTATTTGCAGGGCCGACCATGGTCGTGAATGCGAATTATCCCCCGACTTTAAAACCATTGCCAGATGATGGTGGTGCGCGAGAAATTAATATCAAAATGGTCATCAATATACAAAATGCCGAAGTTATTGCATTGTATTTAGATGATTCACTTATTTACGCAACACGAGAATGGGTCAACACGAACTATATTCGACGTAATGAATTAGTGGATAACCTAACGACGAATGATGCTACAAAGCCACTTTCAGCAAAACAGGGAAAAAATCTGCAGGATAACAAATTAAATCTTCCTATTGAAATTTCCACAGGTGATTTAAATCAATATATCACTGCGGGTTTTTATTATTGTCCTTTAGATATTTATGCAGCTCAAATTATAAATAATCCTACACTAGGAAGTGCTTTTTCTTTACTTGTTGAAAAACATGCTGGCATCAAACAAACACTGACTCGTTATACAGATAACAAAACATGGGTCAGAAGCTTTTATCAGGGATGGGGAGCCTGGGGAGAAATTGCACTTACATCTAGCAATGTAGCCTCAGCATCAAAATGGGCAACAGCACGTACAATTCAATTTTCAGGTGCTGCGACTGGTTCATTTTCAATAGATGGATCTGCAAATTCATCATGTCTTTTAACATTAACAAATTCAGGTGTGATTGCAGGAAGTTACGCATCAACAATTCAAATTCCACAAATTTCAGTGAATGAAAAAGGACAAATCACAGCAGTTTCACAACAAAATATTCGCTCAGCTTCACTCACACAAAACGGTGTAGTGCAATTAGCAGATGACTTAACAACCGATGACGCAGCAAAAGCATTAACTGCAAAACAAGGTAAAGCCTTAAATGACAAAAAACTCGATAAGGCTACTGCACAATCTGCACTTACTACAGACAAAGAGTTTTTAGATAAATATGCTTCTTCAAATACACCTTCATTCTTTTTTGATAGTGGATCTGGAAAATTCTTCAGTCAATTTACCGCAGGTGTTTCATCTAGTCTTAATTTAGGATCTTACTTTGTAGTTGGTGCATCTCCTCTCGACAACAAAGTCAAAGCGATGACTGGGGTAAAACGAGAAAATGGCACGTATTACTTACAGAAAAATCTAACCTTACTCGATAGTGAATCCAACAATATCGTGAATGGTGATTTTATTTGGGATCAACATAAATCGGGAGGATGGGCAAGAGGTTTAGCTTTTAAAGCAAAAGCAGAAAGTAATATTTATTCAGGCTTTGGGGCTTTTGGTAATACTGATACCGTTGAAAAAATATACATGGGGATTGGTGGGAATAATCTTTGGGTTGAAGGAAACGGAAAAGGGATCTGGATTGACCAAAATAAAGCATTTAGTAACTGTAATTGGGAGTTTAGCGGCACAGTTTTAGGTTCTTTCTTTGGGGATTTTAATGGCTCAATTCACGCAAAAGACAATCGGAATGTTTCACCAGTCCAAATTCAAGGCGGGACAATGGGCTACTATTTCGCTGAATATTCAGGTCTAAGATATGGCACAGCATCAAGTGCAACTTATGGTGATTTTCTTGCGTTAAATGGCTATAACGATGCATCTGGTGGAAAGGTAAATGGCTTGTTTTTTGATAAAACCAATCATCAAATGTACCATTTCCAAAATACAGTTGGGGCAAACAATTGGGGGACACCTCGTCAAATTGCATATACAGACAACCAAATATTTATAGGTACTAATAAATTCAATGGTGATGTGCAAATATCAGGGGGAATTTCTGTCCAAAAGCTTAAGGGCGAAGGCGACTTCAAACTTCTATCTAATGATGAGGGCGAAGCTAAAAGATTGCTTACAGGTGGATTACTCGCCTCGGATAGTTATGCAGATGCAGATAAAATTCCAGCTCTAGGAATCTATTCAAAAGGTATTATTAAAACTGCTGGCGCATTTAGCACCACAAGTACCGAAGCGATGTTTCACCATGAAATCTCTGGTCGCTATTTATTCATAAACCCTAATAATTGGGGATGTTATTCACAACAAGGTGCCGTTGCTTTAAATATAGGTTTTGGCGGTACAGGTTCAACCACACTACTTGGTGCTAAATATAATCTACGACTGGACAAATTTGTTCAAGATCCATCCGTCACATCTATGTATGCTCCAACGACTGATTCAAGAATAGTCATTACTGATAATTCTTGGGGCATTTGGAGTGTTAACCCTGCATTTAACCAAGCATTGTCAGCAGCATATGGTGGAACTGGAAATACTCAAGGTATCGCCCCTTCAGCAACCAAGTTACAAGCACCTAGAAAAATTAATAATGTGAATTTTGATGGTACGGGCGATATTAACATTTCAGCACCATTGCGATTTTTAGGCACTGTGAATGAATCTACAATTAACACCGCTGTTGACGATGGCTATTATTTAGTTGCTAGTAGTGGAATTGCAAGTCTGTATGGCTATGGTGTTTTAGAGGTAAGAGTTTCAGGGTTAACAATTAACCAATCCTACTCTGCACATCAAAAAACTAATAATGGTTCAGTTGCTGTTCGACAAAGTTGGGGCGGAGCGAATGATTTTACACCTTGGAGAGTATTAGACAAGCCAAGTCTGGGTGTTGATCAAAATTGGCAGAATGTTACAGCGAGTCGAGCAATCAATACAACCTATTATAATGGTACAGGCAGTCCGATCATGATTAATGTTGGTTTTGATGATACAGATACCAGAAATCCAACAATAACAATCGTGGTTAATGGGGTAGTTATAATTGATCAAAAATACGATGGCGGTACTAATTTTGGAACTGGTCAGTACTGTTTTGTTGTGCCAAATGCAAGTTATTACTCAGTAAACAATACAACGGTAAATTCACACAAGATTTGGTCGGAGCTACGTTAATGAGATACTTCAAAAAAGATGGTCAGGTTTTTGCTTTCGACGATACTCAAGAAGATTTAATTACAGAAGATTTCATTGAAATGACAGACGATGAAATTGATCGACATCTCTATCCAAAAAATTATTTAACCGAACAAGAAAAACGAGATGAGTTTTTAGGCACACTTAAACCTTTAACTCGACGTCAATTCAAACTCGCACTACTTGAACATAATTTGCTTGAAACCATTGAACAAGCGATAGATGAAGTACCTGATAAAACACTAAAAATGCGTATACAAATTGAATATTCAGAATCAGAACGTTTTGAGCGTAGTAATGAATCAGTACAATACATGCTGAATATTCTGAACCTAACAGAAACTCAAGTTGATGAAATGTGGCTGTATGCGCTGACGGTATAAACGTAAATATTGTTTAAAGCATTCACCACAACGAAAACAACTTAAATATATTCAAAACTCATGCAAGCCTGTTGATTGAAATTAAAAACTCAAACAATAGGCTTTTTTATGGCAGACACATATCATCATGGCATACGAATAGTCGAGATCAATGAAGGCTCTCGACCAATTCGTACCATCGCAACGGCAATCATTGGATTAATTGCCACTGCAGAAGATGCAGATCCACTCATGTTCCCTCTCAATACGCCCGTGCTTATCACCAATTTACAAACTGCTATCGCAAAAGCAGGAATTTCGGGGACACTTAAAACAGCACTTCAAGCAATGGCAAATCAAGCAAATGCAATGGCAGTTATTGTTCGTGTAGCTACAGCAGAAACTGAAGCAGCTCAAACAGCCAATGTTGTTGGTACGGTTACAACAGAAGGAAAATACACAGGTCTAAAAGCCTTACTCACTGCTAAAACTAAACTTGGTGTTCAACCACGAATTATTGGTGCACCTGGTTTGGATACCCAAGTTGTAACAACTGAGTTAGTGACCATCGCTCAAAAATTACGTGCTTTTGCTTACGCTTATGCGTGGGGCTGTAAAACCAAAGATGAAGTCGTTACATATCGTGATGCATTTGCAGCACGAGAACTTATGCTCATCTGGCCGAATTTCGTCGCGTTCGATACAGATACAGCAAAAATAGAAGTGGTTCCTGCTGTGGCAGTGGCAATGGGATTACGCGCAAAAATCGATAATGAAATTGGTTGGCATAAAACCTTATCGAACGTAGCAGTCAATGGCGTGACAGGTATCGATGCGGATGTGACTTGGGATTTGCAAGATCCTTCGACAGATGCTGGTTATCTCAACTCAAATGAAGTGACTACGCTCATTCAACATGATGGTTTTCGCTTCTGGGGTTCACGTACATGTTCAGATGATCCTCTCTTTGCATTTGAAAACTATAGCCGTACAGCACAGGTCATGGCAGATACCATCGCTGAAGCGAACTTTTGGGCATCAGACAAACCGATGCATGGTTCATTAGTCACAGACATGTTGGAAAGCATTAAAGCCAAACAACGCGAATGGACTCGTTTAGGTTATCTCATGGGTGGTGATGCTTGGTATGACCCAGAACTTAATAGCAAAGACACGCTCAAAGCTGGCAAGTTATATATCGACTATGACTACACCCCTGTTCCACCGCTTGAAGACCTAACTTTCCGCCAGCGTATTACAGACAGCTATTTAGCTGACTTCGCTTCAACCATTACAGCATAAGGAACAAGCGCATGGCACTTCCAAACAAACTCAAAAACATGAATCAATTTAACGAAGGTTCAAGTTTATTGGGTGAAATCAAAACCATCACATTGCCTAAATTAACTCGAAAAATGGAAGATTATCGCGGTGGTGGTATGAATGGTCCATTAAAAATAGACATGGGTTTAGGTGATGATGGACTCGTATTAGAGTCAACTTATGGTGGTTTGGAGCTTTTAACCTTACGCCAGTTTGGTTTAGAAAAAGTTGATGGTGTGTATTTACGTTTTGCAGGCGCATATCAGCGTGATGACACTGGTGCAATCGATGCTGTAGAAGTCGTCGTTCGTGGTCGTCATGAAGAAATTGACATGGGTGATCAAGAACCAGGTGAAGACACTGAACACAAAGTGGTTACCAACTGTGCTTATTACAAACTGACCATTAACGGAAAAGTCGAAATGGAGATTGATGTACTCGGCTTTAAAGAAATTGTGAATGGTGTAGATCGTTTAGCAGCACAGCGTAGTGCCATTGGCTTATAAGTTCCCTTCCCCTACATGATCAAATCTCATGTAGGTTTTTTTATTTAATTTTATTAGTTTCAGGAATATTCAAATGACAAGCGAAGCTCAAAAAGTAAATCAAGACGCTATTAAACCAACTTCAAAATTAGTCAGCTTAGAAACTGGCATTCAGTTGGGTGATAACCTCATCAAAGAAATTACCGTTATTAAACCGAATACTGGGCATTTCCGTGGTGTCAGTATTCGTCGTCTTCAAGATTTATATCCAGAAGAGTTGGCTGTATTTTTACCTCGTGTTACTAAACCTGCAATTCCAAGCGAAATATTAATGCAAATGGAATTTGAAGATTTCATGGAGCTTGCAGGTAAAGCATTGAGCTTTTTAGGCGAGGGAAAGGACAAATTCCAGAACGAGTCGAGCCAGTAATTGCAAATTTGGCAGTCGTCTTTCATTGGACGCCTGCCGACTGTGCAGATTTTGACATAGACGAACTCATGTATTGGCAAGAGTTAGCAATAAAAAGAAATCAATCTGAGAAATAGGACATGAGTAATTTAGATCTAAGCATCATTATTAAATTTGTAGATAGAGCGACACAACCAATTCGCCAATTTCAGCAAAATATTCAAAATACCAATGGTGCGATAGATCGACTTACTCAATCTGTTGATCGACTGGATAGACGCTTAAATGGCGGTCGTTCATTTAAGCAATATTCAAATAATTTGCAAACTGGTGCTTCAAACATCAACCTAAATAGTCATGCTTTGGGAACAATGCATGATGGGTATGACAAAGTTGCCAATGTACTCGACACGGTCAGAAGCAAAACTCAAGCATGGTCAGATACTTTAAAATCCAATCGTGCAGAAATGCGTAATGAATTTAAAAGTTTAGCCATGAACTCCATCGTAGCAGGCACAGGTTTATACCAATTTTTTAAACCTGCTGTTGATTTTGAAAAACAAATGAGCGGAGTACAGTCGGTACTCGATTTAGAAAAACAAAGTGCTGCTATGAAACAACTCACAGCAGATGCTCGAAAATGGGGGGCAGCATCGTCATTTAGTCCTGGCGAAGCAGCACAAGCACAGTTTGCACTTGGATCAGGTGGGTTCAATGCAGATCAAATTAATAAATCACTAGGCGGTACCTTACAACTTGCCGAAGCCGGTAAAGTAGAACTAGAACGTGCTGCACAAATTGCAGTCGGTACTCTGAACGGTTTTGGTTTAGCAGCCGGTGAAATTGGTCGAGTCAACGATGTATTTTTAAAAGGTACAAATTTAACAGCAACCAGTGTGGATGGCTTGGGTGAAACCATGAAATACGTTGCACCTATTGCCAAGGCGTATGGTGCAAGTATTGAACAAGCGACTGCAATGACAGGCTTATTGGGTAATAACAATATTCTAGATACCCAAGCAGGTACATCATTACGTTCAATTATGACTCGTTTTGCAGGTCCACCCAAAGAGGCACTTAAAGCATTAACCAAACTGAATGTTGAAACAGCAGATGCAAAAGGCAATCTAAGAGATATGTCCGACATATTTGCAGATGTCAACAAAGCTACAGCTAAAATGGGTTCACAAGAGCGTCTGGATATTTTCAAAGATATTGCAGGGCAAGAAGCTATTTCAGCATTTGCCGTATTAGTGGATCAGTCTGCCCTATTCGATGAAAAAACAGGACAAACAGTCAATAAAATAAAAGAGATGACCAAAGAGCTAGAACGCTCAGAAGGCGCAGCTGCACGTGCCGCAGCAATTCTAAAAGATAACCTAGCCAGTGATATTGAACAATTGGGTGGTAGTGTTCAAGACTTAAGTATTTCATTACTCAATGCGGTAGGAACAGACATGCGCGGCTTTGTACAAGGCTTAGGCGCATTTATTGACAGAGTAAAAGTATGGGTAGATGCAAATCCAGAATTAGTCAAAACCATCTCAAATTTAGTCATTAAATTACTCATGTTCAAAGTTGCGATGCTCAGTATTCGATATACAGGAAACTTACTCTTTGGCACTATTTTTAGTTTGATTGCAGGCATTACTAAACTTGCACTTATTATGTGGATTTTCCGTAAAGCTGCAGATAAATTTGGTGTTCGCCTACCGACTCGTTTAAATCTGATTACTAAAGCCGTTCGATATTTAGGACAAGCACTCATATTCTTAACTCGACAAGCACTTCCTTTACTCATTACTGGTTTACGTGCTTTGGCAATAGCGATGTTAACCAATCCAATCACATGGATTATTGCAGGAATTGCAGCCTTGGCTTTTGTGATATGGAAGTACTGGGGACCCATAAAAGCATTTTTTCAAGGCTTTTGGGATGGACTGAAAATTGGATTATCACCGCTCATCGATGGCATATCTTCAGCATTCTCAGGTTTAAAATCTACACTGAGTCCACTATTGCCTATTTGGAATGCATTAGTAGCAGTTTTCAATTGGGTAAAAGAAGCCATTTCTAAACTATTTACGCCCTTTCAAGCAACAAATCAGCAGCTACAGGCAGCAACCAATAACGGTAAATCGTTCGGAATGTGGCTCGGCGTTTTTATTGGTCTGATTGGTACCGTTATTTTAAAGCTTATTGAATTTGGATCAGCCATTTTTATTGGATTAGGCACAGCTATTGGTAATACTGTTGGGATCATTGTGGTTAATTTTGGCAAATTACTCAGTTTTTTCTCCAACATTTGGCAGCAAATCAAAACTGCATTTAGTGGAGGGATAAAAGGTATATCTGCTTTAATTTTAAACTGGTCACCACTTGGATTATTTTATGCAGCTTTTGCCAAGGTGCTCAGTTGGTTTGGTATAGAGCTTCCTGCCAAATTTACAGGTTTTGGTGCCATGATTTTAGAAGGACTCAAAAACGGTATTCTGTCAAAGGTCAACGCTGTTAAAGATGCTCTCTCCAGTGCTGTTTCAGGTGTGATTGATAAAGCCAAAAGTATTCTAGATATTCATTCACCCTCACGAGTTTTCGCACAGATTGGTGACTACACCATGCAAGGTATGGCTCTTGGCATTACCAACAATCAAATGTTGCCAAATACAGCCATCAGTACTGCAACCAAAAATATTATTCCATCAAACAGTTTTACTTCGACCATTCAAAAAGTACCTGCAGCAAAACCAACAAAAGCAATACGACCTATAACATCTGCAAATGGTCGTCAAACAGGTTTTATTAGCCAGGATAATATTCAAATTCACATTCACGTTAAAGATGGCTCAGTTGTGAAAGGCACAAGTGAAGCACTCCGTCATGAACTTCGTCGTGTAGTACAAGAAGAACAGGCAGCTAAACGCAAATTTTTAACGGACACGGAGTAATTCAGCATGATGATGGCACTCGGACTATTCGTCTTTTCATTACGTACAACCTCTTATGAAGAACTTCAACGCAGTACTGCATGGCGACACCCAAGTAACAGTCGTATTGGTAATACCCCTGCCTACCAGTTTATTGGGAAAGGCGAAGATACCATTGTCCTCAAAGGTACGACATACCATGAACTGACTATCATACGTAGCCAACTTGAAATACTTCGCATGATGGCAGATACAGGCAAAGCATTCACCCTCATAGAAGGTACAGGAAAGATTTACGGTTTAGTCATCATCGAAAACTTAGAAGAAACTAAAACTTTCTTTTTTAAAGATGGTGCAGCACGAAAAACAGAATTTACCCTCACCTTAAAAATTGTCCGTCATTTCACCTCAGAAATTTTCGGCACACTCATTGGCATGGGTGTTGGTGCAATTAAGAGTATTTTCTAATGTTGGAACAAATCGCATCTTCATTGAGCACTGCCGTAGATAACTACAATCAATTAACCGAATATCCCTACCCTATTTTTAAAATAGAAGTTGAGGGTATCGATATTTCTGCCAAAATTTCTGCACGATTAATCTCACTGAATATTCAGGATAATCGTGGTCTTACCATAGATACAGTCGATATAGAATTAGATGACAGTGATGGAAAACTCAATATTCCACCTACAGGAGCAACCATTCAAGTCTGGCTCGGATGGTCAAATACAGGTTTAGTCGATAAAGGTATTTATAAAGTTGAATCAACATCACATCGTGGCGCACCAGATGTCTTGTCTATTTCAGCTTTTGCCAATGATGTATCTGAAGGACTCAAACAAAAACGTGAACGTGCCTGGACTGAACTCACAATTCCTCAAATATTTAAAACTATTGGTGATATATATGCTCTTAAAGTGATGATTCATGAAAGTTTTCAAACAAAAATCATAAAATACATTGCCCAAAATGAATCAGATGCCAATCTCATTACTCGTATTGCAGATGAATATGATGCTATTGCGACGGTTAAAAATGGACATTTAATTTTATTACCTCGTGGAGCTAGTCAGACTGCTTCAGGTTTATCATTACCTCGTGTAAAAATTACGAGAGACCAAGGCGATCAGCATAATTACACCAATGGTACAGGTACCGATAATATCAGCGGTGTCAAAGCCTATTACTATGTAGAAAATAAAGCCAAGAAACTGCATGTCGTGGTTGGTGACAATGAAGATAATATTAAAGAGATCCGCTATATTCATAGAGATAAGACTACAGCAGAACTCGCAGCCAATGCCGAATATAATCGCTGTAAACGTACAGCTCAAAAACTCACTTATACACTCGCATTAGGAAATCCATCGCTCATTCCAGAACAAGAGTATGAGTTTAATGGACTAAAACCTGAAATTGATGAGATCGTTTGGTTAGGAACCAACATCACCCATACTTTAAACGACAGCGGTTTTACCACATCAGTTGAACTTGAACTGCAACTTCCAAATGCAGATGATGTATCCACACTGTTTGAAGGCAAAGAAGATCTGAGCGAAGAAGAAAAACAAAAAAGACGCAATAAAAAAAGGACTGGGAGAAACTATGCAGATTACACCGGTGTAATTGTCTATTACAAAGGAAAAACCAATGACATTCAGTTAACCTCAGGTGATCAATCCAAACCTTTGAAATTTACGGCAATCTATACAAGCAAATCCACTGCTGTTAGAGCTATTAAACTTGCACAAGCTCGTATCGATAAAGCAAAAAAAACCACACCGCAAAATGACAAACAAAAAATACTTACTCTGGGGAATTAAGTATTGAAGGAGTAATCTTAATTAAAACACCATAAATAGTGATATTTATTTAAATAATTATCAAATATAGTAATATTATTGTATATTTGTAATTATTTATTGAGTATCTACTCATCATGGCAAAACAGTATTGTTTCAAATGTCCACACTGCGGATCTTCATTACCCGTCCGTTCTAGTGAAATGGAAAGTCCAATTTTAAAACGTTTGTATTTACAGTGTTCAAATTTTGACTGTAGTTTTTCTGCACAAGCCTTTCTAGAAATCAAATATCAGCTTTCCCCTTCTGGTACACCCAATCCTGAAATACATATCCCTGTTTCCATTAAAAAAGAGGCACCACGTGTCTGATCCGATTGACCAAGCTCAACTCAACCAACTGAATCAGGTACAAAGAACGCCAAAAGATTACAGCGTTGTATCTTTAAAAGTATGTGATGAATGTGAAAATGAAATTCCATTAGAACGTCAACGATATGGAGCGATAACGCTCTGTATTGAATGTAAAAATAAACAAGAACAGCAAGCAAAAAGGTATTTTTAAATGATCATTTTTTTAACTTTTTTTATTATTCTGTTGGTATTATCGCTGATTATTTTATGGATGATATTAGATTATCAATTCACGCGTTTAAGGCTTCTTCCATCGCAGACGCTAAATAGACTGGCAGCTGAAATAGTCGAACTTAAATTTAAACGGTGATTGCATGTGGATCTACCCAATACTGGTGGGCATACTACTCGGAATAATAGTTTGTATGTCATTATTCCTTTATATCTTCGTATAAAAAGCCTTCTATGTAAGAAGGCTTAAATCTATATTAATAATAATAGTTTTGTGTTTGCCAATTATAAAATGGAGTGGTTCTATCACAAGTTAAACATGTCATTGATTGTTCCATTCCTAATTCCCAATCTTTGGCAAGAGTTTTTTGTTTAAAATTATCAGTATCATCAAATGTTTTAAACTGATCTTCTGTACCACATAGGGTGCATTTAACAATAGTTAAACCATCTTCAAAAATCATTGTAATTTTAGGTTTCATTATTTACCTTCCAAAAATTTTAAAAAATCATCTTCAGTTAAGATGAGAATATTCGCCCCATCTTTCTGCCACTTCAAAGCCTGCTCAAATTTACGTCCATAGCTCATATGTGCCCAACTCGAATTTCCCTTATTACAAATAACTAAGTAATGCGCTGTTTTAGTTAAATCATCCTTAAAAATACCACCTTGCTCTTCAATGACTTCTTTCCATCCAGCTTTGGTATAACGATCAGAAGCCCCAGTCAGACAAATTGTTTTCCCAAGAATTTCTACATTTCCATGATAAAAGTCAGGATTTTGACTTTCTTTAGAACTGCTGACTGCTATTTGTGGTAATCCAAAATTATTGAGTTGAACATATTTTGATAAGGTCAAACGTAAAACTTCTTTGGTATCAACACTTACACGGTTTAAAACACGCACATGATTCAATGCAATAAGAAGTTCTTTATAAATTGGGTCAGCCTTTAAATAATCATGTCGTTCAAGCCATGCATTCAAACCTAATACTTCATCATCAGTATAGTCACTATCACAAGCTAATCCTGCCAATACTCCATGCAAACGCTGGACATCACTGGTATGTTCTTTAAAATATTTGGAGTTCTTGAATATATTAAGATGTGCTTGTACTTCTTGATGTTGAGCTAGTAGAAATTCAGGATCTTCAACAGCTTTAAGTAAAACATCATATAGAGATTCAAAATGAGGAACTGCCACAGCTTCTGGATATTGTTCTACCCATTTAATTAAAGCTTCGATTTCTTGTAACCGTACACGACCGTCTAAAAATAGACCTTCAAAAAATCCCAAGAAAAGATTACCTAATTTGCTTTGATTTGCTTTGTAATTAATACGATCAAGATCTAATTCCACAATACACCCACAATTTCTTTTAACTTATTGATTTTCTAATAGTAGCTAAGATACTTTCTATCCGCTATAAAATTAACCAACAAATTGGCTTTCTTTAGTCTGATGTCTCTGTAATTTTTTCCATTTCCAAAAAACTTTGTGCTGCTCGTGGATTCAACAGAAAAGTAACAATAACGAGTGAAAGAATTAAAAATACGATATAAATTAAAACTTGATCAGTTAAACTAAACCATTGAATATATTTAATTTTATAAATTGTAATAATAACTTGAACCAAAAAAGGTAAACCACCGATAAAGTTCAGTAAAAAATAGATGATGAACGCAATTTTTTCTCTACGTTTAATTTTTTCCAATGTCATACTATCTTTGAACTTAAAATCTTTAGTAATGGGGTCTTTTTCTAAATATTCTTTACCCCGTTCATATAGTTTTAAGGTACGGTTACTATCCATGCGGAATAGTGCATATTTCAGTACGTCAAGGTCTTTGTTTCTATACTTTAAAAAGTTTTCGAGTTTAGATACCTTTACATGATGCTCCATCGCACCTTTAAATTCAGTAAGTGAAACATCACTTATAAGCGCTTCTTTATACTCAATTTGTTTATAAATCTTTTTATTTGTACGCTCTGCGTATATTGCAAAAGTCGAGAAAACACCTGACTTTGAGAGTAAGTAAATGAAGCCACCTATTGAGAACAAAACTAAAATAAAACTGACAATTACTATTCCATAAGTACTCTCAACAATTTTCAGTGCAAGTTGCGTTAAATCAAACGTTCCATTCAAATTTGCAGCCATATTCTATGTACTACCTTTACCATTTAAATTCTTAATCGCTTCAGTCGTTGCTTTAACCATATCTGTAGTGCTTTTCATTTGATCAGAAACCAAATTACCCATATCTTTATGGGCTGCACTATCAATCTCACGACCAAAATACTTCAATGCAAGCTCTTTTCGCACAGAGGCAGCTTCATTACTTGGGATACTTTCCATAAAACTTGGATATGCTTGCAATTCAACCTGCGTTTGATAATTTTGATCTGCAAGTATTTGATAATGTGAAGACTGCTTTATAAAATAACTAATTAAAGTCACACCAACTGCAAGAATAGAAATTTTTAAAATCCAAAATTCTAAATTATTAAGTAAATTTGGTACAAAGACCGACTTACACAAGAATATAGCTACAGAAACAAACAAAGTAATAGCCATAGCAATATAAAATTTTAATCTATAACCATCTTCAAGCTTCTTATATTTACTAACAGCATTGTTATAAATATTTTCAGTTTTTGCATTATCTGCAATATTTCTCAATCGATTGAAACGACCTAGCTCTTCGTTAACATTTATTATAGCGTCTGATAAAATATTTGTAGTATAGGATTGAAAACTTTCCTTTACTACAATAAATCTATCAATAAAATTTGACATTTCGATCAAGTAATATTTGACTTCTATTTTTTTTACAGCATCTAGTGGCTCAGTAAAACCATTAATCAACATAATAGATTCATCAAAATAATTTAATATTAATATCTCCTCATAATGATGAATACCTTTCAATTTATTAATAATATTTATTAACATCGAACTATTATCTTGGCTACTAATAAATTGTTTATTTTTTAGTAAATCCAATTGAGTTAAAACTTTTTCTTTTTTATCTTTAAAGGATTTTACTTTCTGATTAATTATTTCTCTCTCTTGTTCATTCACAACTCAGGTGCTCCCCACTACATAATTTTTATAAAGTATTGACGTCCCCATAGTAACTAAGATACTCTAATTTCACCATAGCAAAATCTATGGTCAGGCGTGGAAACCTGAAAAAGACAAAAGGCGCAAAAGTCCGTCATGGACTATTTTTTTGTGTAAAATTCGGCTATGCCTTTTATGGCAGGCTGTATAGGGTGTCCTTCGGGACAGCCGTTTCCTTTTGTCACGGTAAATTTCCACCCCTGTACAGTCTGTCACCAATCTTTGTGGAAATTGGTTGGTGTCAGTTATCAAACAGACAAAAGGAAAAGCCAATGAAACCATTTGCTTCTATGCATTCGCGCACTCAAAAAAATATTCAAGTAATAGAACACACTCCGATCTATGATTTAGCAGCCTACGAAAAACGACAAAAACAACGTAAGCACACGCAAATCCGCTTTCAAACACTAAAAGCCCTTTCTACCCTGTGCATATTTTGCATGACTTTCTCTATATTATTTTTAGGGGAACAATCATGACGATACTTTCACATATCAACGATGCTGTATTTATTCAAAATCAACAAGTCAAAACCGACAGCTTAAAAGTTGCTGATCTATTTGGTAGACAGCATAAAAATGTCATTCAAAAAATTGAAAGTTTAGATTGCTCGCCTGAATTTACATCAGCTAACTTTTCAGCTCATGTTCAAACTATTGAAATAGGAAATGGCGCAGCACGTGAATCTAAATATTATGAAATGACCAAAGACGGTTTTATATTTTTAGTCATGGGCTTTACTGGTGCAACATCAGCCAAAATCAAAGAGTTATACATCAACACTTTCAACCAAATGGCAGACATGCTCTACAACGCAGAAGGCAACCATCAACACATCCATCTAGGCGCAACAGTACAACTCAAATCTAGTGGGCCAATCTATACCGTTTCTAAAATCATCTACGACCAAAAAGGCTATATGCAAGATGCTGAAGTGATGTGGCACGACAAATCTAAATTAAATCGTGACATTATTCCCATTGCCTGCCTATCCATAGAAACTAAAAGTATCCTCAACCATAAAGGTTTATATGACTTTTGGTTAAGTGTACAAAACTATGGCTTAGAAAAACTGAACCACAGCCGTAGAGCAGACATCATCGCCCTCAACATGACGCAGATCTACAATGCCATTCAAGGACTACCACCAAAACCCCTGCTCTTTGCCAATCTCATGCAAAGCCAAAGCCCACACCCTGTATTTATGCAAAATAACGTACAAGTTTACAGCCTGCTATATGCCAAAAATGTGAAGTGTTGGCTATTTAAAAGTATAGCCGTACGCAATATTGAACTTTCATAACTGAGTGCTGACAAGCCAAATCGTTAAACTAAGTTTCGGATAAATCATGTTTTTTAAATAAGTGGAACGACATCGAATGTCGTTCTCGACTATATTTTTTAGCAGATATTCAGCAAAATATACCCACGAATAATACAGGGGGAACAATGTACTCAACACTCGAAATAAACAGCCATAAGCAGATGACTGCAGAACAAATACTGGAAGAAATTCGCTTTCCAATTGAAAATTTAGAACTGACTCTTTCAGCACTAACAAAAATGCATTTAGATCATCCGCTCACAGGTGACGAACTAACCGCTTTACTCAATACAATTCATTACCAAGTCATGCATATCACTAAAGCAATACATTGAACATAATAAAAACCCAGCTTAGGCTGGGTTTTGTTGTTCTTCAAAACGATTCCAATTTTTCAAAATTGTCGGATGAGAAAAGCTTGATTTATCGTGAAATTTAATTGCAAACGGCATCATTTTATCACTGTAAAATTGAGAAAAAAGCTGACTGTCTTTTAAGAATAATTTATATTTAGGACTATAAGCACCCATCCAAAATAGAGTTAATTGTTCAGCCCCACTCATTGAGTTCCGAACTGCTGCTTTAAAATATTCTTTCTCTTTATCATCTAAATCTGATTCATAAATTAGATTTAATAAATTTTCATATAAGAGAAAAAAAGAGCCTAGATCATAAAATTTTTGATCACTATTCAAACCCTTAAGAATTCGAAAGAAATGGTTTTTTACTTCATTTTCACTTAACAAGTACACCTCATTAAATTTGCTCTCAAAGGAGTTAGAAAACGAGTCTGCCAAAAAATTAAATATTTCAAAGCCAATATATTCACGCTCTCTATTTTTTATTTTAAGACTCTCTAACTTTGTTTGCTTTAAAGACATCAAACCATTAAACATACTTGCAAAAACAGCATATCTCGACTCTCTGATCTGGGCATCATGAGCTTCTTGTGCTAACTTTATTTGCCTTTCATTAGCTTCTCTAGTCTCTTTTAATGAGGTTACTTGCAACAAAGTTGAAAAAGCTACTGCACATAATGCTATTGAAGAAATCAGCGTATTTAAACTTCCATATATATCGCCCAATGAACCCAAATCACCAAGTTTTCCAATTTCAGCGCTTGGTACATTCCAAATATTTAATGCCCACCAATTAAAAATTGTTGGAAAAAATAACCAAATACAAATTAACCCCAAGGCCAAAGAAAGCCATAAAATTCTCATACTTTCTCTTCTTAAATTATGGACTTATTTAAATTGATTCGCATAAGTTTCAACAAGTGAAACTAACCCCTGACGCATTTCTTCACGTGTCTGACGGTAAAGCTGTATCAGCTTTACTTCATCATCTGAAAGCTCACTATTCTTCACTTCCTTAGTTCCCCAAAGAATATAGGCAATATTAAAACCATGATCTTCCAAACGATCAAGATAGTCTGTATTCAGTGGCTCATTATGCTTTTCAAAACGACCTATAGAGTTCTTCGCGACCCCCATAATTTCAGCCAATTCATCTTGTGTTTTTATACCCAAGCGTCGACGTTCTTCCTTTAAACGCTCACCACGATTCGATAAATCATCATTTTTCATACTTTTCCCGAATAAAACACTTGATTAACACCATAAATAGTACTAAATTACGGTTACTCAGATACTAAATACCTATTTATGGTGATTTTCGCATGAACAAGTTAAATGATCAAACTAAACAACACCACACCGAACTCACACCTGTACGTTGGACTAAACAACAGTCAGAAGCCTTAAGAAAAATTGCCTTCAATCATAAGAAAAAACCTGCTGTTTTTATTCGTGAATTCATGCTTGAAAACCTTCCCGAACTATCTGCCCAACCAACAGATGAGCGATTGTAATCAAAGACTTTTTTACATGCATGAAAAGCTACAAATTTCTCACAATCTCAAACAGTTATAATTTATCGTGTGGTTCTAAATGTCAGAGTTAAAACACCGCATCACCCAACGCCTTGAACAAATGTTCCAGTTCAAAGTCCGTGGTGAATGGTTCCGTGAAGGCGTATGCCCACAGTGCAGTAAAAAAGAACTTTATACCCATGCCACCAATCCACGAATCGTGAAATGTGGCCGTTTAACCAAATGTGGCTATGAAGAACACGTCAAAGACATTTGTGAAGACTTATTCAAAGACTGGTCTGAATACCACCCACAAACCAATGAAAACCCAAATGCAGCTGCGGATGCCTATTTATCTGAAGGTCGTGGTTTCAACCTTTCCAATCTCATTGGTCAGTACACACAACAAACCTATACAGATAAAACCACTGGTGCATCTAGTGCTACTGTTCGTTTCAAATTAGACAACGAAAATTTTTGGGAACGTTTAATAGACCGCCCAGATCGCTTTGGTAATAAAAAAGCACGCTTCAATTTTGGTTTTAAAAATGCAGGACAAGCATGGTCTATTCATGACTTAGATGAACTCTGCAAACTCGGTGAGAAAGGTCTTTCTATTTGGATCACAGAAGGAATATTCGATGCTATTGCACTAACAGAATCGGGTCAAAAAGCCATGTCATGTTTGTCATGCGTCAACTACCCTGCACAAATGCTCAAAGCTATTGCAGATCGTTGCCATGAACTCAAAATAGACAAACCACGGTTACGTTGGGCTTTTGACAATGACTCAGCAGGCAAAGGGTATACCGTTAAATGGCATGAACGCTCACGTGCCGAAGGTTGGTTATCTACCGCAGCTCAACCACCTGCAAATGGTGGTAAAAAACTCGATTGGAACGACCTATTTCAGTGGGACAAACTTAATCCTGACCAATTCCCCAAATATAAACATTATGGTGAGCTACTTATTGCTGAAACGGCAGAAGAAGCAGGTTTACTCATCTACAACTTTTATGAAAGTCGTCGTCATACCTTCTATTACAACCACAAGTTCCGTTTGTACTGGTGGGAATTAGACTACGACAAATTTAACAAGGCAGTTCAACACCTTGAAGACCGTAATAATGAAACCTCTGAAAATGGTGGAACGATACTGACCGATAGAGAAATTAGGGAAAGTGCTCTTAAAAACTGCTCAGCAGCCAAAGAAATCTGTAATGCACAAATTGAACCGCTGTATTTCCAACGAAATGAAATTACCGATGAATCTTGGTACTACTTCAAACTACAAAGTCCGTGGTCAGAAGCAAAAACTACATTTACAGCAGAACAAATGTCGAGTCGTTCCAAATTTAAACCACGTGTTATGGGCGTCATGTCTGGTGCTATGTGGACAGGTACAGACAACCAACTTGAAACATTTATAAAAAGATCTACAGAGAGATTACGTGAAGTGAAAACCATCGACTTTATAGGCTATAGCCGTGAATACGAGACTTATATCTTTGAAAAATATGCTGTACATAAAGGACAAATTATCTCTATCAATGAACATGACTTTTTTAAAGTAAAACGTAAAGAGATCAAAACATTAGCAAATTCCCCTGCAATTAGCATAAATCCAAAGCAAGAGTTCAACCCAAATTGGTGGAATGACTTTTACAGAGTACGTGGTTCAAAAGGTGTAATAGCATTGGCATGGTGGATGGGTTCATATTTCGCCGAACAAATCCGTGCAATGCACAGTTCATATCCTTTTATGGAAATTGTTGGTGAAGCCGGTGCAGGTAAATCACGCTTGATTGAACTCATGTGGAAACTTTCAGGTCGTAAAGACTATGAAGGCTTTGATGCAAATAAATCTACAAATGTTGCCGTGTATCGTAACTTTGCACAAATTGCCAATTTACCTGTCGTTCTTATCGAAGGTGACCGTAACGATGTGAACGGTAATACAGTTCAAAAATCTAAATTCTCTTGGGACGAACTCAAGGATGCTTTTAACGGTCGTGCTATTCGCTCAAAAGGTCTAAAAACTGCGGGAAATGAAACATATGAACCACCTTTTCGTGGTGCCATTCTAATTTCTCAGAACACTGCTATTCAGGCATCAGAAGCTATTTTAACCCGTACATTGCATCTGTATTTCGACCGTAAAGGACAAACCTTAGAAACAAAACGTATTGTCGATGACCTCGATCGTATGGAATTAGAAGATGCTTGTACCTTCATGACGCATTGCCTACGTCATGAAAAAGAAATTTTGGAAACCTACAACCAAAACTTACAAACCATAGAAGCTGAATATCATCATATTGGCATCACTCATACCCGTATTGCACTTTGTCACGCACAAGTTGCTTCGTTGGTACATGCACTGGCAAAGCATGTATTACCTATCGACTTAGAAGATGTATGCGAAGCAGAAAAAATACTTCATATCATGGCGCGTGACCGAGTCGACCAACTCAATGGCGACCATCCTGACGTAGAAAAATTTTGGGACGTCTACGAATATCTTCAAGGCAACCGTTCACAAGACTTTGGACTAAATCACCACAATGAAGATGCACAAACTGTGGCGATTAACTTAAATGAAGTCTATAAAGTTGCCGCGCGTAACTACCAACAATTACCAGAAATTAATGACATGAAAAAGTTACTGCGTACCAGTCGAAAGTACAAATTCATCGAAAGTAATAAACAAGTCTATTCAGATCGCTTCCCTGCAGATGAAGTAGCAACCATCAGTAAAGTACGTGAAGTGACAGGTAAACCAAGTCGAAATGTAAAGTGCTGGCTTTTTACCAATCCAAATTTAGGGGCAAAAAAATAATGAAAATATTAAACAGCAAAGTACCAATGACTGAATGTCTTTCAAAATTAGAGGTAAAAGCATATGCCTGAATTTATTGTGACCATTGAAGCAGACTCTGCTCCACAAATAGTATTAGGGCAAATTGTCTTTGGCGGTACAGTGACAGCACTAAAACTAGAAAAGCGTAAATTAGTATCCGTTTCTGAATTAGTCGCAAAATATAGTTTGTCAGACGAAACCATCAGAACTAGATGTATCTCTATCAACCAAGGTAGCAATGGCAAGCATCTTTATGATCCTGATGCTGCAGATGCATTACTCAGAAATTCAAAAGTCCGACGAGGTCCAAAACGTAAAAACTAATAAACGCCCGCATATTGCGGGCATATTTTTAGCTATTAAAAGCTTCAACCAAATCATCTGCATTCGGATTGTAATAAGTATTGATAAGGACATCTATTTTCTTATGTCCTGTAATTTTAGCCAGGACTTCTACTGGCAATTTACGTACTCGTACCATTCTTGTAATTGCTTCATGCCGAGTATCATGAAAATGTAAATTGAGTAGACCAACTGATGCTTTACGTTTTTCCCACATCAAGCGAAAAGCATTCTCAGATTGCGGTATGACTTTACGACCATCATGTTTTATAAGTTTTAATAGCTCTTTGGCTTCTAAAGAAAGTGGGACATTCCTCGTATCTCCATTTTTCGTTTTGGGCAAATGCACATAACCATCAAATATGTCTTTCTTTTCCATTGCTAATATTTCACCACGCCTCATCGCAGTTTCAATAGCAAATAAAAATCCCCAAGCAACATAATGCTGAGAAAGTACAGGTTCATTTCCAATTTCATAATCAAGGATCTTAAGCATTAATTCTATTTCAGATTCATGAATACGACGCGCACGTGCTTTAGGCTTTTTCGGCTTAGTCATTTGCATCCATGAGTTTTCATCTAAAAGAAATAATTCTTTTTGAGCATAAGAAAACATCGCACTGTAATGAGAAATTTCTTTAAGAACTGTATTCTCTCCCACTTCCTTAAGTCGCTTATTTCGCCAGTTTGTTAAATCTTTGGGACTTATGTCATAAATAGATTTTTGAGCTAATGCACCGAACTTATTTTCAAAATTATTATATTGCCCCTTAATCCAGGCACGTGATGATTTTGATTTGTTTAGCTGGCCAACATCTGTGTAGTACTTATTATTTAAATCTCTAAACATGAATTTAGGTTTCAATTCACCAGATTCAATTCTTGTTTGAGTTTTCAATTCTAATAATTTGAGTGCAGCCCATTGTTCGCATTCTTTTTCAGTGTCACGTGTGCAGTAATAACGTTTATTATTATATGAAAGAGATGTTGTATAAGTATTTCCCCTTTTTCGCACAACTGGTAGCTTCATTCTTGACACATTCCTGACACATATTGGTCTTAAATATTGCCATTTTTCGCCAGTTTATCCAATACTACCAACATTAAAATGTGACACACAAACAAAAAAAAGACTTATAAGCATTTGATTAGCTTATAAGTCTTTAATAAATATCTGGTAGGTATAAGCAGACTCGAACTGCTGACCTCTACGATGTCAAGGTAAGGAAAAATTATAAATATTAATAACTTAATTTTGATTGGCGTATATTTGGTGTAAAAAGAAAGTTATCCACATGTTTTATGTCTTTATTTTAGTCATTATATCATTTATTTTTAATAAAAAATTATGGGTGAAAATGAAAACATGGCTCAACTTCTACATGAACACACTGTGAAAAATGGAAAGACTTTTTATAAAGAATGCGGATGAGCAATTGGACTGAAAAATAGTTATGTTATTTTGAATAATATGAGAAATCAATAAATATACGGAAGGTACATCTAATGATAAAAAAACTTCAATATTTTTTATGTGGAGCCATGATGGTTACCACCATTAATGTATTTGCAATGGATTGTGACGATTGCAAATCTAAAGATATTTCTAAAGCCTATATACAGAAGAATCCCGGTGTTGACATCTCTGCGCATGATCGGCTTTTCATGATTCAAGGTTATTGCATGAAATTTTCTTTTATTGAGCAACAGATGGTAGGATCGACAATTAAAGAAATGGAAGGAACCCCTATTTCACCCGAGGAATTTTTAACTACGCCTGTCTGTCAACCTAGTGGCTACTCTGATGCGGTAAAGAGCCCAATGATTCATATTGTTGCCGATGACATTACAAAGCGTGAAGAGTTTCTACAAAATATCTGGCTCTATTATTCTAAAAAACGAAAACAGCCCGAAATTTTTGATCATGCCATCAATACAAAAAATACAAAGGGAGAAACACTGTTAGATTATCTAGAAACAATGAAACAACGAGGATACTATTCTATAGATACGCAACAAATAGCATTAAAGAAAGTCATCGCAATGCTTTGCTCTCATGGTGGTGTATATGCAGTTAGAAAAGATATGCAGTGCCCATAATTTTAGACTTTTAAATAGCTTCTATTCCAAAATTATTCTTAGAAACGGAGTATCTATTTTTTAATCAAGATAGTTATAAAAGTTTAAAAATAATTCTGTTGATCAGCCCTCACTTGAGGGCCTCTACAATCGCACCATGACGTGCCTTACAATCATTATATTTCGCAACAGTATCAACAGACCACAACATTACCGACTTACCCGGCCCTGATTCTATTTTTTGAAGATCAAGGCAAGGTTCAAAGAGGCTCGGTGGAATCACTGGTGATAAGTGAGTTGATTGCTGACACCCCGTCAGAATCAAAAAGAACTGCTAATACACAGTAAAATAAGAAATATCTCATTGATTTTATAAAATTATATTTTAGTTATTTTTAATTATACCTTCAAAAATAAATGTGAGAATGACTCTATTCCTTGATATAGTTATTTAAACACAACTAACAATTAGAACAAATGAAGAACGACTGGCTCTACTTCTATATAAAAATATCGTCAAAATGAAAGAACGGCAAAAGAAAATGGAAAAGCCCCAACCTAAGCAAGATCGGGGTATGGATTTTGGATTGTAGTTTTATTAAAAGTTAGCCCATTGAGATAATCTACAGGCTCGCAGTATCTTTATTTATTAAATGTATTTCTTCTGAAATATAAGGATAGTGAATTAATCCTGCTTGATCTGATAAAACTAATATCCCATGCTCTAAGTAATCCCATTCTTCTTTGGGGTACGATTTAGAGTATTTATTGTCTTCAATAATTGCAACAATAATTCCAGTCATATCACTATTTAGTTCAATATAGTCACCAAGCTCTACCAATTCTCCAGTATTATAATTCATTCTTAAATCCTCTATATAAATGGTTCTATTGGAATAGAATTAGGTGGTGGTATCTGACCATTAGAGGCATCAGCAGCCCCACTTTCCACCCAAAAGCATTTACCATTGTTAGGATTTTGATTTGCTTTGTATAGGTTATAATGATCACCTGTAAAAGGATAATGTGGTTTTGATGGTGGTACTTTGTCATGCCTATAACCATAAGTACCTACAGGGCACTTGTCCAATTTCATATTCAAGTAACCCAAGCATAATATCTATTTCTTGTTGTGTGATACGGCGATAACGTGACTCAGGCTTGCTTGGCTTTGTAATCTGCATCCAAACATTGGATTCAAGTAAAAACATTTCTTTTTGGGCGTATGTGAACATTGCTGAATAAAGAGATATTTCTTTGAGCACTGTATTCTCTTTTACTTCTGTACTTCTTTTATTACGCCATGCTGTTAAATCTTGTGGTGTTATATCATGAATACTTAGGTTGGCCACATCACCAAGCTTTCTATCAAATGTCTTGTACTGTGTGAATATCCAATCTTTTGATTTAGAAATTTTACCCACTTTTTCATAATAGACAGTGAATAATTCTTTAAATGTAAAAATGGGTTTTACATTCGGATCTAAAACTTCTTTTACGCCTGCCTTTAATTCAAGCAGCTTCATAGCTGCCCACTGCTCACATTCTTTTTCTGTATCTCGCGTTGCAGAATGCCGCTTTCCATCAAACATTAATTCAATGCGGAATGCATTACCACGTTTTCTAGCCTTTGGTATTTTCATAGTAGAGGTCTTGGCGTAATCTTGGCGTAAATTATGCGTTATTTTCGCCAAAATGCACAGCAAATGCGGTATTTGCATTATTTTAGGCAATAAAAAAAGACCTAAAGTTAAGATTAGTAACTTGTAAGTCTTTGATTTTAATACTTAAATCTTGGTAGGTATAAGCAGACTCGAACTGCTGACCTCTACGATGTCAACGTAGCGCTCTAACCAACTGAGCTATACACCTAAAGTGCTGAGAATATTATTCACTTTCTTACAATATGACAAGTGTTATTTACTCTATCTTAATGCATTCGAACACTCTTTAAGCAAAATTCTCATATTTTGAATATCCTGTTGATTTTGATCACCTAAATAAACAATTTTTTGGAAAGTTTGATTACTCCGTTCAAAAAGTTCTTTTTGCTCAGAATGAGCAGACAAGCGTTGCATCCATTGTTGAAAAGTTTCTGATTCAGCTCTTCGAAATTCATCTTTAAGTTGATGATTAAACTTTAAAATTATTCTTTCAAGTGCTGATATCTGCCGTGTAAACCATAATTTTGTCATTCCCCAGTAAATGAATAAAAGCCCAATCATTCCCAAAATCAAAACTAAGCCATAACTATAAGATGATGTTAATCCGATTTTTTTCATCCAACTATTTTGTTTATCCGCATTATAACCAACAATCTTACTTTGCCACTGGAAACCTGCGTAATCACTCCATACCCGAAGTGTTCGCAACATAGATGAATTTTGAAAACGTAGATTTGAATAATCGGCATCACCAAAAATCGTAGCATTACTCTCCATGACATTCTGCATCCCACGGTCAATTCGAGTAGGTGCAATAATTGCTGTTGGATCAACCCTTTGCCACTTTCCTTGTTGGTAAACTTCTGCCCAAGCATGTGCATCAAGCTGTCTCACCTCCCAACTCCTCCCATCAGGAGCAAGTTCACCGCCCTGGTAACCAGTTACAATACGAGCAGGAATTCCGACATAGCGCATCAGCAATACAAAACTAGAAGCATAATGTTCACAAAAGCCTTGTTTAGATTGAAATAAAAACTCATCCACTCGGTTATTACCTAATTTTCCAGGTGCGAGCGTATAGACAAAATTCTCAGTTTTGTACCAATTGAGAATATTTTGAATATAAGCTTCAGGATTCGATTGGCTATGTTGATACATATTTAAAGCAAATTTCTGAGCTTGCAGATCGGTTTTTTTAGGATAATTAAGATTATTTTTCAACAATAATTGGTCTAAATGATCATTTTGAATATCGGCTACATTATTCCCAATCCATTGGATTGGAATAGGTTGAGTACGTTGCACCATTCGCTTCGGTGTAATTGACCAATCTTGATGCAGTTCAAAACGTGGCTCAATTGGAATCGATTTTTCTAGCCCTGTAATCCACTGCTGACTCGGATCACTGGGTAAATATTGATAGTGAAAACCATCAATATTTCCTATGATTTGTGAATATGGCTTGATCTGCTTGTTAGAAAAATCACTGCTCCATGTTGTGCCATCATAACGATCCAACACCAATGCTCTCCAATATAAATCATAACGATTCGGCAGCTGTTTCATATCACCAATAATACGAAATGCCAAGGCATTCGACTGTGAGAGTTCAGCAATATCACCAGGCGACATTGTATCACTCAACCCTGTTACTGCTTTATTATTGGGAATAGGAATTTGCCACAATGGCGGCAAGCGTGGAAAAAACATGAATAGTAGAATAAAGAATGGGAATGCCAAACCTATAAATTTGAGAATGTGTAATGAATCTGATTTTAATGACTGAATAACCGGTTGCTTGGTTTCAAAACTGGCTGTTTGTACTCGATATAAACCAATTAAACAACTGATTAAACAACATAAAACCAATAATGCCATCCAAAAAGCTTGGCTATGCAAAAATAAACTCGCACTGACGAATAATGCAAAATTAAACAGGATAATAAAATCACGTTTGGTTTTTGTTTCTAAAGCCTTGGCAAATAAAAACGTAGATAAAACTGCCGTTCCCGCTTCCACGCCCAAAAAAGTTCTTGAATCAAAATAAATAATGACCAGTGCCAACAAGGCAAAAATTAATTTAGGATATCGAGGGAAATCAAAAATTTCGTATTTATTACGTTTCCGATAATAGAGTCCTAAGCCAACAATATTAATCAAAAATAAAAGAGATAATACAACGGGTATGTAAGCAACTTGTGCAAGCCAAATTAAACCCAGTGCAAGTAAAATTGAGATTTGTATAGACTTATTCACTCTCAATCCTCACGCTTGCGCCAATAGTGTTTTGATATGGGTATAGTGTACTGCACCCACCCCATTTTCAGTTTGTGCATGCGGTAAGATAACACTATATGGCGTTTGTGCTTGCTCACATTGATCAACCAACTCCATCATAAAACTGAGTTTTTCTTCATGATCACTACTTGGCATTTTGGCATATTCGATTTGCATCGCATGAGCATCGACTAGATCTTCAAACTGTTTGACAAATAAACCTTGCCCACGTGCAGCCTGTTTCCAAGATACACTCTGTAATGAATCACCTATTTTAAAATTTCGCAGCTCTTTAAACTCGTCTAAATCTGGTTCACCATTATTAGATGAAGTTTGAAAATTGAGTGTTAAAGCTTTGGCTTCTGGTGCAATCCAATACGTTTCGGGCAAATAAATATACGTCCAAGCCCGTACCAATCCGAGTGGATAGGTTGAATAAATTTGTATACGTGGAATTTCAAATTGACCACGCTGTTTGGGAATAAAATTCAGCTCAAAGCTCTGTTGTTTTTCATCGAATAAAAAAGACTGAACATCATCAATGCTTTGCGTATTTTTACTGGTTGAGTCAGTTTTTTTACCAATGCTACTTTTATGATCGTGAGCAATTGAGTCTTTGATTTTAAAATTTAAAAATTTAGGATTTGCTAGTTGTTGCTGCAAAATAATTTTGACTTGAAAAGCCTCATTCACTTTACCTACATCATCCACAACAACTTGTAAGGTAACACCATGGAGTTGCTTGAAACTCAGATAAAAACTAATACACAAAATCGCACTAATTAAAAAGCAAAATCCTAAAATAAGATTATTTGCATAATTAATACCTGCTATAAAAGTGATTAAAATCAAAACCAAATATAAAAAACCTTGTTGATAAATAAATACCAAGACTTCATTTTGTTTAAGTGTGCGGATTCCCGTATAGCGAAAACGCAAATGTAACCATTTTATAAACCGTTGACGTAGCATGAAAAATCCTATTATTTTTTGATTTAAATCAACCTTTCACAGGAACTTTCTGCATCAGCGCTAAGGTTTCAGATTCACCTAATCCAATACGGTGCGATGCGACGGCAACAAATACAGCTTGTACGTCATCTGCAATGACAAATTGACGTTTTTCAATCAGTGCATAGGCTTGCGCTGCTTTCTTTAATGCTAATAATCCACGTGTTGACAAACCATGGCGTCCTTTACGTGTTTCTTCTGCTAAATCAAGCATATATTCAAAAACAAGATTATTAATTGAAATTCCATTGGCCATACATTGTAATTGCAATATTTCATTATTTTTAAAGATAGATTGCAGTTGAGCAATCAATTCATAACGAGAGTTTTGTTGTAATAATAACTTTTCAGCAGCACGTGACGGATAGCCTAAAGAGAGTCGCATTAAGAATCGATCGAGTTGAGACTCAGGCAAACTATACGTTCCACTTTGGAATAGTGGATTTTGTGTAGCAATGACCCAAAATGGTTTGGGTAATTCATAACGTGTTCCATCAACGGTGACATTCCCCTCTTCCATTGCTTCAAGTAAGGCACTTTGCGTTTTTGGGCTACAACGGTTAATTTCATCGGCTAGTAAAATTTTTGTGAAAATTGGACCATATTTAAACTCAAATTGATGCTCTTTTTGATTAAACATATTGATGCCAATCACATCACTTGCAAGCATATCATTGGTGAATTGAATGCGCTGAAAATCTAATCCTGCGAGACGAGACAAGCTGCTTGCCAATGTAGTTTTACCCAACCCAGGCAAATCTTCAAACAGTAGATGACCACCGGCCAAGAGACTGCATAAAGCAAGTTTAGTTTGTTGATTTTTATCTAAAATAATTTGGTTAATTTGATGTAAAAATTGATCAATTTTCGGGTAATAGTTTGTTAATTCTGAATTTGCTGCGGATTGATTTTCTGCTAATACTTTTACCTGTGTTGTTCCCCAAATCACCGTCTATTCCCCAATAAAAACATTGATATCCCTTAACATACACGGTTTTTAAAGATACTCAATGATTTTAAATCGCTCTGATTTATTCTTTATTTAGGCTTTAGATATTGCAAAATACATTTTTAACTTACTTATCTCATGTAAGTTTTGAGTCTGAATATGAAAAAATTATATCAAGACTATGTAAGGTGAATCAAAACACCTCTCAAGAGTATTCACTGGAGTCTCAACAAAATTACTTTTGATGATTACTCCAATCACTTACACATTTATCACTTCATATATTGGTAAATAAATTAAACAAAAAAACGGTACCTAAGTACCGTTTTTTCAACCTTTTAAATTAACAAGGACACTTTTTCAAACCGCCTTTTGCAGATGGATATCGTGCATCCACACAATAACGATGGAAGGTTTTCTCGTCCATTGGCTCTAAATCGGGATGGTTTTTCCGCATATGCTCAACATAATTCGCATAATCAGGAACGCCAACCATCAAACGAAAACTCTGCTGTAAACGTGTCCATAATATTGCAATTCTCGCCCAATTTTTAGGATTAAAAATCAAGTCTTTTTGCGACATAATGGTCATCTTGATAATTTTATAAATCACCGTTTTACCGCCTTTGGCGAATTTAAGATTCATCTCACTCACCTCTCTTTGTTATGCTTTTAGTGCTTTGCCGAAGTTACAATCGTTTCTTCAGGATCTGCATAAATTGCAGGTGCTTCATTCACTGTAGGCGTTGGGCTAGCCAATGCACGACGAATCACACCAATTGCTGCAATAACCATTACAATTGCCACAATCATAAAGAATGCGCAAAGTACTGCATTAATTTGATTCGACAATACAATCGTTTGCATTTCTTCAAGTGTTTTCGCAGGTTTTAAAATCTCACCTTTGGCAATCGCAGCTGAAAATTTATCAGCCTGAGCCAAGAAACCAATCTTTGGATTTGAATGAAAGATTTTTTGCCAACCTGCAGTCATACAAGTAACGAGTAAGAAAACTGTAGGAACAATCGTCACCCATACATACTTTTCTTTCTTCATCTTGAATAGAATAACTGTACCCAGTGTTAGTGCCATCGCTGCAAGCATTTGGTTACCAATACCAAATAACGGCCATAAGCTGTTAATACCACCTAATGGATCAACTACACCTTGGTAAACGAAGAAGCCCCAACCCGCAACTGCAACGCCAGTACCGATCATATTCCCCACAAAATTATGAGAATTTTTAAGCGCAGGAACAACAATACCGACAGTATCTTGCACCATGAAACGACATGCACGTGTACCTGCATCTACTGCCGTTAAAATAAACAATGCTTCGAATAAAATTGCAAAATGATACCAAAACGCCATCATGGAACGGTTATTGAAAATTTCCGTAATGATATGTGCCATACCAATTGCAAAGGTTGGTGCGCCACCCGTACGTGAAAGAATAGTTGTTTCGCCTACTTCCTTCGCTAGCAAGCTTAATGCTTCTGGTGTAACCACAAAACCTAATGTACGAACAGCTTCCGCAGCAGACTCTACTGTTGTACCCAGTACCGCAGCTGGCGAGTTAATTGCAAAATAAATACCTGGCTCAAGTACGGTTGCACAAATCATTGCCATAATTGCGACAAATGATTCCATCAACATACCACCATATCCGATCACACGAATATTGGATTCATTATCTACCAATTTTGGTGTTGTCCCAGAAGCAACTAAAGCATGGAACCCTGAAATCGCACCACAGGCAATGGTAATGAATAAGAATGGGAACATTGAACCTGAAAATACAGGACCTGTGCCATCAACGAAATGCGTCACTGCTGGCATTTTCAACATTGGCATTGCAACCATGATTCCGATTGCAAGTCCTGCAATTACACCAATTTTCAAGAATGTTGATAAATAATCTCGTGGTGCCAACAATAGCCAAACAGGCAAAACTGAAGCAATAAATCCATAAATGATCAGTGCCCAAGTCAATTGAGTGCCTGTTAAGGTAAAGAATGGACCCCAATATGGATGTGCGGCTATATCACCACCATAGACAATTGCAGCCATCATTAATACAAAACCAATGATCGACACTTCGGCAATTTTACCCGGACGGATATAACGCATATATACGCCCATAAACAAGGCGATTGGTATCGTCGCTGCAATACTAAATACACCCCATGGACTATGTGCAAGTGCTTTAACCACCACCAATGCCAATACAGCAAGGATAATGATCATTACCCCCAGTGCGCCAAGCATGACAATAACACCAGCAAATGTGCCAAGTTCTTGCTTCGCCATTTCACCCAACGAACGGCCATCGCGGCGGGTTGAAATAAATAACACCAGAAAATCTTGCACAGCACCCGCAATTACGACACCGACTAAAAGCCAAATCGTTCCTGGCAAATAACCCATTTGCGCAGCAAGAATAGGACCAACTAAAGGGCCTGCTCCTGCAATTGCAGCAAAGTGATGTCCAAATAGTACATACTTATTGGTAGGCACATAATCCAGTCCATCTGCTAGGCGATGAGCCGGCGTTAAGCGACGAGGATTAATTTCAAACACTTTTTCGGCAATGAATAAACTATAAAAACGATAAGCAATGCTATACACACATATCGCAGCAAGTACGAGCCAAACAGCATTAACATGCTCACCCTTGCTTACCGCCAATATTCCAAATGATACTGCGCCTATAATGGCGACAATCACCCATATCATTTTCGATAAGGTTGATGTTTTTTTCTGAACTCGTTCCATTAATACCTCACATCGTGATTACAAAAGCAGTTCCCTTGTTCTTATTTACCATCATGCATTTCCATGCAACTATTTCCCTGGTGACTTTACTCCTCGTGTTTTTATTTTCATCTAAGACTTTATATTTAATTTTGCTTCGAATATGTACGATTAACATTACAGAGCAATGATCGAGTGACTATATTTTTATTTTTGCTGTAAATTCATACAAACCGACCATTTCACTCTACTATTTATTATTGTGTCACGATCTAATACTTTGGTCGAAATTACTCTTCAATTCAATCACATTTTAAGTTCAAAAAGTTCACTACAAGCACAAAAAAAGGGATGATTTAATCATCCCTCTGCATATCGTTTTATCAACAATTATGCACGTTCTAAGTAATCACCAGTACGAGTGTCTACACGAACGCTTTCTTCTTGCTGTACGAATAATGGAACACGTACTACAGCACCTGTTTCTAGTTTCGCAGGTTTACCACCACCACCAGAAGTATCACCACGAACACCTGGATCAGTTTCAATAATTTTCAAAACAACGAAGTTTGGCGGATTCACGTTTAATGGAATACCATTAAAGAGCATGATTGTGCATTTTTCGTTTGAATCGTCTTTCAACCATTTCACAGCATCGCCCATTGCAGCTTTATCAGCAGCAATTTGCTCGAAAGAAACAGGATCCATGAAGTTCCACAATTCGCCGTCGTTGTATAGATAATCCATTTCAACTTCAACGATATCAGCCGCTTCTAATGACTCACCTGATTTAAACGTTTTTTCTAATACTTTGCCAGATCTAAGGTTACGTAGTTTTACACGGTTAAACGCTTGACCTTTACCTGGTTTTACATATTCGTTTTCCATGATTGAACATGGGTTACCATCCAGCATAACCTTCAGGCCAGCTTTAAAATCATTTGTAGAATAATAGGCCATGAAAGGCACACTCCGAACTCAATCTTTTATCTATTCATGTGCAAACAAGCAACACCGAATAAAATACTATTTGCGAATTTTCCTAGCGCATTTGCTAGTCATATTTTTTCAATCGTCACTATTCTAAATGACCAATACACCTTGAAGCAATGTAAAATTTTTCGGCACTGTTCAGATATTGGCTAAACACAACACTTATGTACGGTTTATTTCATGCTTCTTCATAGACAAAGTGCTAAAATTGGTCAGTATATTTGGATAGCTTTCTATTCTTAATTATGACGACCCCACTCCCTTAATCTTTTTAAATGCCTATTTACAAAGCGAATGGGTTTTAAATGACGCAGATATTTTTATTTTCCATGACTTATTTATATAAAGCACAAAATTGGCAATCTCAGATGAGTGATTTAATCACGTCACCTGAAGAATTACTGAAGGAACTACAACTTTCACCAGAAGATTTACTATCGGGTGCGATTTTGGCTTCTCAACAATTTAAATTACGTGTTCCGCGTGCTTTTGTCGGGAAAATGAAACTTGGAGATGCACTCGATCCGTTATTATTACAAGTGCTGCCTCATCATCTAGAATTAGAAGAGCATGCTGGTTTTGTTACAGACCCGTTAGGAGAAGAACAAGCTAATCAATTACCAGGCGTGCTCCATAAATATAAAACTCGATTTTTACTTACGCTGACGGGTGCATGCGCGATTCACTGTCGTTATTGTTTCCGACGCCATTTCCCTTATCAAGAAAATTTACCTAAAAATGAAGATTGGCTAAACATCAAAACATATTTAGAGAGCCAATTAGACATCAACGAAGTCATTTTAAGTGGTGGCGATCCTTTAACTTTATCTAATAGAAAATTAGCATTATGGATAGAACGTCTAGAATCTCTCAAACAGATCAAAATTTTGAGAATTCACTCACGTGTTCCAATTGTCATCCCAGAAAGAATCGATGTAGAGCTGATTTCTTTATTGAAAAACAGTAGGCTACGCATAATTCTAGTGATACACTCAAATCATCCAGCTGAATTAGATAATTTGACTTGTTCAAAGCTAGCGCATTTGGCAAAGCATAATATTCTTGTGTTGAATCAGGCAGTTTTACTTAAAGGTGTGAATGATTCTGCACAAACTTTAGTTGATTTAAGTTATCGGCTATTTGAAGCGCAAGTTTTACCTTACTATCTTCATGTGTTAGATAAAGTCAAAGGTGCGCATCACTTTGATTTAGGGGCGGAAAAAATTGATCAAATTTATAAGGATGTATTAGCCAGTTTACCTGGTTATCTTGTGCCTAAATTGGTTCGAGAGGTAGCGGGCGAAAAAAATAAAACACCGCTTTTTGGAGTTACAACCTTCTAAGAGTTGAACACAATATGATAAATAAAGAAATTTCAGAAATTTTTCACTCATCCACAGTGCTGCAACGTGAGAATTTAAGTTTTGCAGCAGCGAGTGTTGAATCTGTGAGTGCTTGGGCTGCAACATTGTCCATTATGCAACTTGGAGATACTTCTGAATCGATTTTAAAAGCAATTTATGAAATCGGTGAACTTAATTGTAGTGAAACTTTACGCTTCGATTTAATTCAAGTATTACACCCAATTACCGAAAGTATTTTATCGAGCTTAGAAAAAAATATTTTAAATCAGGGCTTATCTCAATCTGATCGTATTGAACACATCATTGATTTAACCACCCGCATTCGTACTTATTTCACCAATATTTATGTCAATATTGTGCAAAGAAGTCATGCTATTTTAGTGCAAAATAAGCTCTCTATTATACATTTCAAACAAAAACGTAATTTAAAAACTGCTCGAATTCTAGCTACATTTTATGCTTTAGAACAATTGGGCTTACTGCTTGTTCAACAGCAAATGCTCTATAGTGGAGCAATGTCAAATCAATGGTTTACCACACATCAGCTGTATGAATTAGCAGTTAAAAATCAAGAATTCAATATTAATGTCAATCAATTACAAGGCACTCATTTTACGATTCAAACGATCCAACATGCTTATACACAAGTTTTATTATTGGATATTTTTAATACACATCAAATTCGCCCGACTGAAACTCAAGCACTGTATCAATGTACTTTCGATTGGGTCAAATTAGTCCAAATTTTACCGCGAGAAAGCGCCCTTTCTCGTTATGTTGTTGATGGCTCAAAAGATTCACCACCTATTTATAATCGCAAGCAACATCCAAATTTCAACACCAGCTTGTATATTTCAACGCAGGACTTACTTGAACATATCAACTCAACTATTCTTAAAGCAGCTGAATACATGTCTAAGAATGAACAAGTTTATTTGTCGCCTGCGTTGAAATTTCATGTGCAAAATGTTTTGGGTACCAATAGTGAACGACAACATGAGCGTTATGAATACGCTGCACAATTGCAAATTTGCTTTAGCTTACAAACTGCACATTTCTATTTATCTAAAGCGAAGAACTTCTATGAGACTTTGCAATTAAATAATAATTTCGGTTTTCAATCGGAATCAAGTGTCCATTCATCTATTGCAACAGGTTCAACAAGCGCATCTAATTTAGGGCAAATTAAAAGCCTAGATCGAGAATCCAAACAAATCTATCAGACTCAAGTCATTGATATCAGTGTAAATGGTTATCGGATTCGCTGGGTCAATGAAACGCCACGTAATTTACGTACAGGCGAGTTTATTTTGGTCAATGAAAATCTCCAAAATAAATGGAAAGGTGCCATTATTCGCTGGATTAAACAATCTGTAGATAAAACCTTTGAAATTGGTTTAGAGATTTTGGCACAAGATATTTACCCTTGTGCTGTCAGAGTGCCTGCTGATCGCGCTTCTTTCAACTACCACCCTTGCTTAATGGTTAAAATTCAGAATTTAAATGATGCAAATATTTCAATCATTTTACCCAATTTGCCATTTTTTAAAGAACAGCAAGCTATTTACTTACGCCTAAATACCAACGAAATTAAAGTATATTTAACCAAAACTGTGTTAATTACCCAAAGTTTCATTCAGTTCGAATTTGAATTGATCAATGATGATGAAAATATCCATATTGACCAATTTATCGAGCAACAATCTATCAATTTGAATAATCAAGATGTATGGGAAGCCTTGAAGTGAGAAATTTATTATTATCTAAAAAATTAAAACTCTCTGAAACCCGATTACTCATTATTGATGACAACCAAATTCGATATAATGAAATCGTAAGCATCTTTCAGAGTAAAAATCATCCTGTTCAAGCTCTTTTATTGGATGAGTTAAAAGGTTTTGAAAAACAGTTAAATACAACGTGGGATTTAATTATTTTTGGTCGTGCGTATGACATCAAAATTGAACAAGCGATTGCATTGATTCAGGCTTCTTCTGACATTGATATACCTGTATTATTTTTAAAACCTGACGATTATCAGAATGAACAATATTTATCTTATATTCAAAAAGGGATTTATGATGTTATTAATCTTGAATATATAGAACGCTTTTATATTAGTTTAGTCCGTGCGCTTTCTTATAGTCGTACACTTCAAGCTAAAAATCACTTGGTCAATGATTTAGAAAGTGCTAAGAATCAAGCACAAGCTTTAGCAGTCGAACAACACAAAGCTGTCGCATTAATTCAAGAAGGTATTCATACCGAAGCAAATGTTGAATATTTAAAACTATTTGGCTTAAGTCATATTGACGATATTATCGGCTTACCTGTACTCGATATTTTACAACCCAAAAATATCAATGATTTTAAACAACGCTTTAAAAAGATTTCACAAGGTCAATTTGACTTAGCTCGTTTTGAAATTGATACTTTAAATTCCAATGCAAAATCTGAAAATCCGTTAAAAATTGAATTCCTTCCTTCTGACGAAGAAGATACCATTCAACTGACCATTGAAACCCAAAGCAATGCTACGCAAGCAGCTGATTCAGCTAAAAAAAGTATTGCAGCCGTTACAAGTAGTTTTCAACAGATTCATTATGCATTGGTTCACCAACCTGCCACAGTAAATGCTCTTGTTTTATTCAGTTTTGCCAAATGTCCTGACGATTTATTTACCTCTGACTGGAAAGTTGTTATTGAATATTTCTCTGGTTTTAAAAAATTTATTAAAGAACAAACCAATACAACCGTACATCAAATTGATAAAATGTTGTATGCAATTGTTTTGCAAGCAGAATCAGAAACAATTTTAGAATCTAAAATTCATGGTTTACATGCTTTAGAAAAACCACAATTACTTGATATTAACAATAAAACCTATCCTTTGAACTTGAAAATTGGTTATTCCAACATCCAATTAGACCAGTTCACTGAAGCAAATTTTAGTGACATTTTAAAAAGTGCTTACGATAATCGCTTAGCTAAGAAAGATTCTGCTTCTGACCTACAATTGGCAGCAACATTACAAGATACAAAAATTGAACTATCACTAATTGATGCTGTACCTAAAATTGAAACGTCAATGGATGCTATACCTACTCAAGTTAATATTGAGCCGCAAGCTATTGAAGCTCCAGTTCAATTCAACATTGAAGCTCAAACAAATGCGACAAAATTAACTTTCCAAGAGTCATCTATTTTAACTCAGCTCACCCAATCACTAGAAAAAGGTGAAATTCAATTAAAATATCAGCAACTCTATGACAAACAAGACAGTAGCTTAAATACCTACGAAGTCAGTAGCGGTTTTATTTTTGAGAATCAATGGAAAAAAATTAGCAATCTGATCGATTTAGATGATGATGTTGAGCTGTCTATTAAATTAGATCGTTGGATTTTAGTTGAGGCATGTAAACAATTACACAACTTTATTACTCAATATCCTGAAGCCAAACTCATTGTAAACCTCAATCGCCATGTCTTGTTTAATGACAAGCAATTCCCAGAGCTTATTGCTAAGCTATTAACGATTGTTGGCAGTCGCCTCTCCCATCCATTAATTCTGCAATTTGATGAAGAAGATATTGCTAAAAGTCTTCTTGAGTCTCAAAAGCAAATTAAGGTCTTACGTGAATATGGTGCAGATATCGCCATTCGACGTTTTGGTTCAAGCATATCAAGTGAAGCAGTATTAAGACAAATAGATGTAAGCCTATTAATGCTTGATGAGAAATTCACTGAAAAATTAAGCAATGATAAGACCATGGCTGAATTCCAACACACGCTTGAATCTTATAATGCAATCAAGCCTGTGGAAATGTTGTTAAAGAATTTGAATGATATGAATGCTTTTGCAAATGCATGGAATGTAGATGTGCGCTTCTTGCAAGGTGAATATTTCCAGAAAAAATTAGATCATTTGACTGATGTTCAAGATCAATAATTTTTACCAATAAACTGATTAAAAACCAATAAAAAGCTGAGTATGAACACTCGGCTTTTTTTCACCGAATCATTAAACTCATAGAATTTTTATAATCATAAATTTTAGATACAAAAAAACGGGCAAATGCCCGTTTTTTATGCTTTTCGATATTAACGTTTGATAGAACGTGACATACCAGAAAAACGTTGTTTGAATTTATCGATACGACCACCAGTATCCACATTCTTTTGTTTACCAGTATAGAATGGGTGGCAAGCTGAACATACGTCTAAATAAAGAGTTTCTTTACCTAAAGCAGAACGAGTTTCGATAACGTTACCGCATGAACAAGTAGCAACTAATGTTTCGTATTTTGGGTGAATATCGGCGCGCATGGTCGATTCTCCTAAGTTAAGAAAGGTTTTGCTGTCATCGCAATTAACCACTCTCAAAGTCTAATAAAAGATGATTTGAGGAAAGCTGATTTAAAATAAATTCAGCAGGTTAACACCACAACAGACCATTTCTTTTGAGCCCACCGAGACTATAAGTGTCAGAGCTAAGCGCAACAAGTGGACAGTATTATACTCAAAAACTTATGAAATTGCGACTAATCTATTACAGATTCTTGTTTAATTTTCACTTCGCCATGATTTTGCTTAGACCAGTAATTCGCAATGACACCACAGACCATCAATTGAATTTGGTGGAAAATCATAATGGGTAAAACAATCATTCCCAAAGGCTGTCCGATAAATAAAATCTGCGCCATAGGAACACCACTCGCAAGGGTTTTCTTTGATCCGCAGAAGAAAATTGAAATCTGATCCGCTTTATTAAAGCCAAGCCATTGAGGGATATAAAAAGCCAATAACATGATAATCGTTAAAAATACGGAACAAGCAATGGTTAAATAAATCAGTGTTGTCCAACTGACCTGATGCCATAAGCCTGCAACCACAGCACCACTGAATGCACCATACACCACCATCAAAATAGTACCTTGGTCAAATGTTTTGACGATACTGGGTACTTTTTGCATATATGGAAAAACATAAGGTCGCAATACTTGCCCAGCAATAAAAGGCACAAGTAGCAACAGCGTAATTTCAATAATGGATGAGGTTGGGTCATAATTATGTTGAGATTGCCCAAAAATAAATAAACTCACCAAAATTAGTGTAATAAACATACCAATTAAATTTGAAAATGACGCACTACACACTGCTGCTGCAACATTCCCCTTTGCAACAGATGTAAAAGCAATTGAAGACTGTACTGTCGATGGCAAAAAGCACATAAACAAGAAGCCCCAATACAATTGCTGCCCCAATAATGGCAATAAGATCGGTTTAGCCAGTAAACCTATAATAGGGAAAACTGCAAATGTGAAAGCAAAAACAACTGCATGCAATCTCCAATGTAATACACCTTCTACAATCGCTTCACGTGATAGTTTTGCGCCATGTAAAAAAAATAACACAGCAATCGCTATCGTGGTAATTTTTCCAAAAATAATTGCAGCCAAACCATGAACGGGTAGTAAAGTCGCAAGAATCACCATCACAATTAAAAGAATAGTAAAGCGATCCAAAGCTAAAATTTTTAACATATTCACCTTTAACATCCTGTCTTTTTAATGAAATGAAAAGCTTACAAAAAAGCTCAGTGAGATAAATTTACCTAAAGGTAAAGTTTCATCTTACTGAGCTAAATGAATTAAGCTAGTATTTAAGCTAAATGTTCACCATTTACTTTAAACACTTAAGCTTTTTCTTAATTGTTACGTGCATCATGATCCTGCTGAATCAGTTCAATTTTATAACCATCTGGATCTTCAACAAAAGCAATAACCGTAACACCACCCTTCATTGGGCCTGCTTCACGAACTACATTACCACCACGCGCTTTAATCTCTTCACAGGCTTTGTAGGCATCATCTACTGCTATCGCAATATGACCGTAGGCATTGCCCAACTCATAACTTGAAGTATCCCAGTTATGGGTAAGCTCAAGTACAGTATTATTTTCCTCATCGCCATAACCAACAAAAGCTAAAGTAAAACGACCCTCCTCATAATCACGTTTGCGAAGTAACGTCATTCCAAGCACTTCAGTATAGAACGCTAAAGATTGTTCTAAATTGCCTACACGTAACATGGTATGCAGCATGCGCATATTATTCACCTTTCTGATTTTGAACTATTTTCTGATGATCACTCAATAATTTCCCAACCCAAACCACTAAAATAAGGATTGGAATTCCAATTAAAGTCGTCATTAAGAAAAACTTTGGATAACCGATATTACTTACAATTGTACCCGAATAACCACCGAGAATTTTAGGAGTCAAGGTCATTAATGAACTAAAGATCGCATATTGAACGGCTGTAAATGAAACACTGGTTAAACTAGAAAGAAATGCAATAAATGCCGCACCTGCAAGACCTGAAGCCAAATTATCAACAATTATGGCAAAATACAGCCAATTTGAACTGTATTCTTTAATCACTTTACCTGTGACTTCAATCGCACCAGATGACGCAGGATTTACAATCGTGACTGGTTCTATATTAATGCTCATTTGATCAGTTTTCACTGTCGTTGTATCTTGCACTTTATAGTTCAATTGAGTCGTAATAGGAGTTGCTACTCGTTTAGGATCGACGCTTTTTAATGAAATGACTTTATTTTTTGCAGATGCTAATGTCTCACCACTAATTGCACCACTCAACACACCATGATCATCAATTTTTACGGGATAGTCTCTCCCATCCAACTGTAAAATAATAAATTTTTCTTTATCAATATGTTCTAAATCAATACCGCCTAATTGCCCTTTCACCACAATGCTATTTTTTAATTCATTGCTAGATAATTGATTATCTTGTGAAATTGGAAATAGGATCATTTGAGGCTGATCAGATTGTACTAAAATAGGCTGTGTCGCAGTAATGCGCTGATTTGAATTGGTTTGACCTTGAACATCATCAACTGGCATTGAAACATCAAGCTGACTAACAGATTGAAAGTCGACAGCAGGTATTTTCACTTTCCAATTGCCCGTTTCATCTGTGTTTGCTGAATAATGTTTACCATTTACATTCACAACAACGGAGCTTAATGGTGTACCTGACTTTACTAAACCAATAAAAATTAAATTGGTTGAACTTGCCAAGACAGCACCGACAAACATCAACTTCATAATGTTCATACGTTGTGCGAGCAGCCCACCAAGGAAGCCACCAACCAAACTAAAAATTACACCATAAATTTTAACGGCTTCAGCAATTTGTTCTTTAGTAAAATTTAAATCTTGGTAAAACACATTCGAAATCACGCCTGCGATGATATCTGAAATTCGATAAAAACCAATCAGCAACAATAAAACCAAGGCAAGTTTCACACCATAGCGTCTAAAGAAATCTGCAATTGGATTTACCCAAGTTTCATACGCCATTGTTTTGTTTACCACCCCGATACGAATGAGTAGTGTTGCGACAAAAATAGCACCCGCCCCCGAACCTAAAAAGCGTACAGCTTCCATAGCAAATTTAAGAAAACTGTCCTTAATTTCCCATTGGGTTTGTAAATATTGGACAATATCATCGGAATAAATATAGAAACAGACAAAACTTGCTACAGCCAAAAGAAATACAAAAACAAGTCGATAATAATCTGTATTTTTATAATTTTTATCTACACGATTAACTATGGGCTCACGAATAATTAAGGTTGTTATAATACCGACAACCATGACAGCAGCCATCGTTAAATAAGTATATTTCCAAGCATCATAAATATAATTGCCTTTCGCGGTTCCCAAAGATGCAGCAAGAAATAATGCACCCGCACCTGCAACAATCATCCCGATGCGATAACCTGCATTATAAGTTGATGCAAGCACGGTTTGCATTTCCGATTCAGCCAACTCAATACGATATGCATCAATCACAATATCTTGTGTCGCAGCAGAAAAACCAAGCAATACCGCACCAAAAGCCATTTGGTAAATATAGCTTTGACCTAATGATGGGTCTGAAAATGCCATAATACAAATTGCACAGATAATTAATATTTGTGCAATGAGTAACCAAGCTCGACGGCGTCCCAGAATTCTGGTAAGCAACGGTACAGGCAGCTCATCGATTAATGGCGCCCACACAAATTTAAATGAATAACCTAAAGCTGCCCAACTAAAAAAAGTCACAGCACTTTTATCAATTCCAGCCTCACCCAACCATAAAGACAAACTTGAAAAAATAAGCAGAATAGGAATACCTGCCGAAAATCCTAGAAACAGCATGATTGCTGCACGGCGGTCTATAAATGCTTTAAAAGCAGCTGCCCATCCATTGGCAGGCTTGGGAATTTGTTCAGATGTATGTGTAGCCATTGCGTTATTATTTTCTGAAAATGAAATAATGCTATTCAACAGCTTAATGCTGCGAGTTTCAATCATTTTTATGCAACAGATCACAGCTTTTACAGATATTTCTTCTTTTGCTGCTTGATCTTTACCCCCATTCCTGTATACCTTTAACTTTTCCACCGCTAAATACTTTTGGATTTCACCTGTGACCCAAAGACACGATCAATTAAGCTCTAATGTTTCAAATGTAATCACGACCACCACATTACAAAAAATTGAAAATAATTTTCCTTCTGCTTTTGATCAAACGGAAATTCAAAATACCTTATCACTGACAGCTCTAAAACCTGAACAGCTAACACATATTCCTAATTTTGCAACGATTCCACCTTCTACCAAAAGAATTAAGCCATTAAATAATTTTTTGGGTCAGGATCGCGCTAAAGCTTCTGTAGAAGCAGGGATTGCATTGCCTTATTCTGGCTACAATATTTTTGCCGTCGGAACAGCAGGCTTGGGTAAACGCACCATGATTAAGCGTTTACTACAACAGCATGCTAAAAGCATGGCGACACCTGACGATTGGGTTTATGTCAATAACTTTAAACACGCACGCCAACCTATTGCACTACGCTTTCCCGCAAGTCAGGGCAATAAATTTCAAGGCTTATTGCATCAAGCATGGCAAACCATTCTCAAACAACTCGAACGTCGTTTTAGTGCAGAAACCTATCACAATCGTATTGAAAGCATTCGCCAAGTCGCTGGTAATGAACAACAATTGGCTTTGGTTGAACTGACCAAAGAAGGTGTAGAACTCGATTTAAAACTGATTAGTCATAATGATGAGCATCTTTTCGTTCCGACTCATATCAAAAACGATCAAGTTTTAGAAATGTCTAAAGCAGACATGAATGCACTGAGCAGTAAGCAACGTGCTGAAATTACCTCTAATATCCGTTATATGGATAAAAAATTAGAACGCTTAGGTTTACAACTTGGTGATCTTGAAGATGATGCACGTGATCAAGTTTCTATATTAAATCGTGATATCGCTAAACAAGTCGTCATTCCTCGTATGGAATTGATTCTTAATAAGTTTGAATCTGTAGAAGGACTTGAACAGTTTTTAAAACTTTATGCTGCTGATATTATTGAAAATGTTGAAACGATTTTAGATCAAGAAGGTGAAGAATTCTCTCCTGCTTTATTTAACCACGTACCTTCTCGTTATCAAGCCAATGTCGTAGTGAGTAACAAGCCAAATTCTGGCGCACCCGTTATTTTTGAAGACTTCCCAACCCATTACAACCTTTTGGGGCATGTGGAACAACTCACTCAAAATGGAACGATTACCACAGATTTCACCTTAATTCGTCCAGGTTGTTTACACCAAGCCAATGGTGGTTTTCTCATTTTAGAAGCTGAACAGCTTTTAGAACAACCCTACGCATGGCAAGGTTTAAAACGCGCATTAAAATCTGGCCAATTAAAGCTCTCTTCTTTAGAACACATGCTGACTTTAACTGGAAGTATTTCTATAGAGCCTGCTTCTATTCCATTGAACTTAAAAGTGGTTTTACTTGCTGAACCTGAAATTTATTACGAGATTTTAGAAGTTGAACCTGAACTCGGTAGCGTATTTAAAATCCGTGCTGATTTTACTGATACCTTGCAACGTAATGATGCCAACGAACAAGCCTATATTCAGTTGATTGCAGACTATGTTCAACAAGACAAATTATTGCCTTTTGATCGTTCTGCACTTGCAGCATTATTGACAGATTCAAGTCGTCAAGCCGAAGACCAAAGTTCATTGTCATTACATGCTTTGACTTTGGGTGATTTGATTCGTGAATCACACCATCATGCAGCGCAATCTGACGAAAAATTAGTGACGTCCCATCATATCAATACCGCATTGAAACATCGCCAATATCGATTAGGTTATTTACGTGAATTATATTGGCAAGATTTATCTCGCGGTACACAGCTGATCGAAACACGTGGGCACCGCTTAGGGCAAATTAATGCGCTTTCTGTCATTCAATATGCAGATGTTGAGTTTGGTTTACCTTCACGCCTGACTGCATCGGTATATCAAGGTGGTGGTGATATTCTAGATATCGAGCGCAGTGTAGAACTGGGTGGATCTTTACATGCCAAAGGCGTGCTATTAATGTCTAGTTTCTTAAAAGCACATTTTGGACGTGAACAAATTTTACATTTCTCTGCTGCCCTCGCCTTTGAACAAAGTTATGGTCAAGTGGATGGTGATAGTGCAACAGTTGCAGAATTATCTGCATTAATTTCTGCCATTTGCCAAATTCCAATTGATCAATCTTGGGCAATTACAGGGTCAATGAACCAATTAGGGCAAGTGCAGCCAATTGGTGGCGTGAATGCAAAAATCGAAGGCTTCTTTGATGCATGTAAATTACAAGGATTGACCCAAAAACAAGGGGTTATTATCCCACGTCAAAATATGCAACATTTAATGTTACGTCAGGATGTGATTGATGCCGTCAACGAGGGTCAATTCCATATTCATGCGATTGATACCATCGATCAAGCTTTAGAAATACTGATGGCTCGCCCTGTCGGTATTCTCAATAAGAAAGGTCGCTATAGCAAAGGTTCAATCTACGCGGCTGTTATGGCGCAACTTGAATATTGGCAAGCACTTGAAGACGGTCTTCAAATAACGACAAAGCCGAAGAAAAAGAAAAAAAAGAAAAAAAAGGATAAGAAAGCGAAAAAAGCTGTGGTCGTTGAATTGGTCAGTATCGAAGAGGCTCAACCAGAAGTTGCAGCTCAACAGAATACGCATGAATAGCTTTTCAATAGGTAAGTAAATTATAGACAAAATAAAGCCCTGATTATTCAGGGCTTTATTTTAACCATGTGAATAACGGCTCAAATTATGAAATATACAACAAGCTAAGCAACATCAAACACATAGCAACTGGATCTCAATAAGAAAGCACCTTATCGGTGCTTTCTTAATATCATCTACTGATTAAGCTTCTGGTGCTGCGCTGTATTGCTCAACCAATGGCTTTAATTCACCATTTTGGAACATTTCAAGCATAATATCGCTACCGCCAACTAACTCACCATTGATCCACAATTGTGGGAATGTAGGCCAATTTGCAATCTGTGGCAAGATTGCACGAATATCTTGATTTTCCAAAATATTAACATAAGCAAATGGGCGACCAATTTGGCTAAGCGCTTCTACTGCACGCGCAGAGAAACCACACTGTGGGAACTGTGGCGTACCTTTCATATAAAGAAGTACAGCATGTTTAGTAATTTGATCGCGAATTAACGCTTCTGTATCGCGCACTTGTTCAGTCATTGACTAAATCCTCAACTCATCTGTGTGCATTATACCTAAATCCTTCATAAAGGGTATGACTTCAATATTATTTCCAAATTTATTTATATTAAAGCTTTAAATCTTCGCCAAACTTTGGTTAGATGATCTTTTACTTTTTTTCACTCCTGACAGATAAGAGTTAGTCATGAATAATATTACCCTCGCTCCAATACAAACTGATCAACCATCACACTTGATGCCGGTATTCAGCCGTCAACAGATCAGCTTTGTTCGAGGACGAGGTTCTTATCTCTATACAGAAGATGGAACTGAATATTTAGATGCACTGACAGGAATTGCAGTGTGCGGTTTAGGTCATGCCCACCCTGTTATTGCGGAAGCGATTGCGGAACAAGCAAATACACTCATCCATACCAGCAATATCTATGAAGTATCTTGGCAAACAGCTGCTGCACAAAAACTTGCAGAGGTGTCAGGTATGGAAGAAATATTCTTCTCTAATAGTGGTGCAGAATCCAATGAAGGTGCAATTAAAATTGCACGCAAGTTTGGTCATATGCAGGGAATTAGCACCCCTAAAATTATTGTCGCAGATCATTCATTCCATGGTCGTACATTGGCAACCCTTTCAGCAACTGGAAATGCAAAAGTCCAAGAAGGTTTCGCACCTTTAGTGGAAGGCTTTATTCGTGTGCCATTTGGAGATATTGAAGCTATTGAAGAAGCTGCAATTAATCACCCAGATATTGTTGCTATCTTAGTCGAACCAATTCAAGGTGAAGGCGGTGTAAATACTGCACCACAAGGCTTTAGCTATCTTGAAGAAATTCGTCATATTTGCAATCAACACAATTGGTTAATGATGCTTGATGAGGTTCAAACGGGCAACGGACGTACAGGTAAATACTTTGCTTACCAACACACCAATATTATTCCCGATGTTTTAACCACAGCTAAAGGTTTGGGTAATGGTTTTCCTATAGGTGCAGTCATGACTCAAGGTCGTGGTGTCGGCGTTTTAACTGCGGGGAATCATGGTTCAACTTATAGTGGTACACACTTAGGCTCGCGTGTTGTCTACACTGTGATTGATTTAATTCAAAAAGAAAATATTGTGGCAAATGCTGCCGAAATTGGTACTTATTTAGTCGATCAGTTCCGTTCACAACTTGCAGAACAAAATGTCATCGTGCGCGGTTTTGGTATGATGATCGGTATTGAATTACCTAAAGTATGTGGTGAGTTGGTCAATATTGCACGTGATGAACATCAACTTATTATCAATGTAACTTCAGGCAATGTCATTCGTTTACTTCCTGTATTGAATATGAACCACGAACAGGCAGATGAACTTTTAAAACGCTTAGTTACTGCGATTAAAAACTTTTTAGCTTAAATTATTAATTGGCAATAAACCTCATCAATGTGTACTGACAAAGTGCCATTGATGAGGGCTAAATTTTTAAATAAATAACATGAATAATTTTAATTAATTTAGATAAAAAAAATCAATTCAAAACATAAAAAAGCCGCTTTAAAGCGGCTTTTTTATTCAATCTTTTTTTGGAATGCATGTTTTTATGAAGCTTCTTGAAAAATTCTTCCGCCAGGTAATTGGCTAAAATATTGCTTTAAAGCATCTAAACAACGATGGATTTTCATTGGTTGTTGTTCGCGCTTCAAAGTTACAGCACTCAAAGTGAATGTTGGTAATTTCCACTCTGGTAATACTTCAACCAAAGTGCCATTCATCAATTCTTTTTGCACATCTAAATAAAGAATACGTACAATACCATGTCCGCTTTGGCACAATGCTTTTGCAACAAATACATTATTTGTTTGAATGCGGCGCTTCATTTCTAAATTTACAACTTCACCTGTTGCACCATGCTGAAATGAAAAATGTTGATAATTTTTCATAATATTTATCGGAATCAAATCATGATTTTGTAAATCTTCAGGACGTGAAATCGGTGCTGTCTGATTTAAATAGCTCGGAGACGCAACTAAAATTTGATCTACGCGCGCAAGCGGTATAGAACTCAAATTATTTGAATCTTCAACTTTAGCAGACATACGGATAGCAATATCAATACGTTCTTGAATTAAATCAATGTATTGATTATCTGCTTCAAAATGAACCATCAAACCGCGATGAGCAGACATCCAATGTGATAATGCAGGAACAACATGTGTTGCGCCTACCTCTGGGGTCGTTGCAATGCGTAAATCACCAACTAAATCGTCTCTCAACTCATTAATACGGATCTTTCCGCGTTCTGCTGCAGCGAGCATTTCTTGACAACTGTGGAAAAAAGCTTGACCAGCTTCAGTTAAACTCAGCCTACGAGTAGAACGATGTAGAAGTGTAACTTCCATTTCATTTTCTAAAGATCGAATCTGCTGACTAACTGCACTTGTCGTAATGCCAAGGTCACGAGCGGCACCACTGAAAGAGTTTTTTTCAACAACACAAGCAAAAACACCCATCGCTCGAAGTTGATCTAACATAAATTTCCCTCTGAAATTATGAGCTGCTTCACACTTTTTTATTTAAAGCAACTCATTGTATTATACGAAGAAATTTACATTTTGCATTAAAAAGTTTAATTAATAGGTAAAATATTTGCAGGATTAATAGGTTTTCCGTCTAAACGAACCTGAAATTCGAGCATTGTACTGTTTACACCCGATGAACCCATCTCAGCAATCTTCTGCCCTGCACTAACATTTTGACCACTTTTCACTAACATTTTACTGTTATGTGCATAGGCCGTAATGTAACCATCAATATGTTTTACCAATACAAGATTGCCATATTCTTTCAATCCATCCGCTGCATAAACCACTTGCCCATCTGCTGCTGCAACGATTGGATCACCTTGATTTCCACCAAAACGAATCCCCTTGATATTATTTGCCATATTATAATTGGCAAGCACAGGTCCATTCGATGGCTTAACCCAACGTAAATTATTAGGTTTTACAATAGATGCTGTAGGTGTTTGTGTTGTTATCGGTGCTGTAATTGTTGCTGCTGGTGGTTTAACGACAGGCGGTATATTCGTTGGTTGTGTCGGTAGGTTGATCGTTTGACGTTGAATTGGCGGTTCAGTGCTTGTCAATGCTTTTGTAGTTGAACGGTTTACACTCGCACTACCTTTTTTCAAGTGCAGAGATTGCCCCACATAAATTCGATATGGCGCTGCAATATCATTCATATCTGCAACACTGATATAGCTTAAACCATAACGTGCAGAAATTCCGCTCAAAGTATCACCCGAGCGGACAGTATAATAATCAGGTGCAGTTGCATAACGCGTTGGATTATTGATTTGCGGTCTTGAGGCACAACCTGTGATCAGCAAAGTGGACGTTACTGCTACTGACAATAGAATTGTTTTCATCCATACCTTAGGCGTTTGAATTTGGAACTGTGATCGAGCCAAAAGCATTGATTTCCCTCTCTACATCTTAAATTTAGAAATATTTTGCTAAGATTAGCAAAAAAGAATTAACTGTCACGGTTTAACAGCGTTTTTTCACAAAGTTATAACATTCATACATCACAAAATACCTATGTTATAGCTGCGACTGCAATACCTGTAAAATACTATAATTGGTCGCATCCATCTGAATTGGCGTAATACTGACATAACCATTCGCAACAGCAAAAAAATCTGATTGAATATCTTGCGAAGTCTTTTTCCGTTCTGTCACAGCTTCACCTGCCAATCCAATCCAATATACTTGACGACCACGTGGATCAACTTGACTACTGATCGGCTTAGATTGAATCCGTCGCCCCTGATAAGTAATTTGCGCACCTTTAATTTCAGGCACATCTGGAATATTGATATTTAAAATATGACGTTCTGGGACTTGAGGTAAACCTTTTGCAATGAATTCATAAACCCAATGCGCAGCTTGTGCATAATCATCTGGGCTTTCATACGAACGGACATTGCTCCCTGCCAGTGATACTGCTATTGCGGCTTGTTTCATTAACCGCCCTTCGAAGGCTGCACCAACTGTTCCAGAATATAAAACATCGTCACCTAAATTGGCGCCACTGTTAATTCCACTCACCACCAAATCAAACTCAAAATCGAACAAGCCATTCATCGATAAATAGACACAATCCGCAGGTGTACCATTCACCGCCCACATATCTGGCGCAACTTGAATCGGTCTTAAAGGACGATCTAAAGTTAAAGCACTAGAAAAACCACTACGTTCACTTTCAGGTGCAACAATCACAACACGACCCAAAGGTCTTAATGCTTTGGCTAAAGCTTGAATGCCTGGTGCAAAAACACCATCATCGTTGGCAATAAGAATATTCACTGTAATCTACTTAAATCTATATTAATCTAAAAATCCCTATACAGCCCTTATTTATCCATAGCTTTAATCTATTTTAGTCTTTATCAGTTCATACTAATCTGTTATTAAAATGGGAGAATAGCGGGTAACTTTTCACATTGGACGGATAACTTAATGCTTTCAGATACTAAGATAAAATCTTTAAAGCCCTTGGATAAAATGTGTAGGGTACTTGATGCAGAACGGTTATACATTGAAGTAAGACCATCTGGCAAGAATATATGGCGATTCAAATACACTTTAAATGGCAAGGAGGGAACGGTAAGTTTTGGTGAATACCCTGCCGTCTATCTTGCTGAGGCTCTTAAAAAGAAAAATGAATCTAGAATTTTTTAAAAGATGGTGTAAACCCCGTCGATGATAAAAAGCAAAAAAAAGTAGAAGCAATCACAGCGACCTCAAATACTTTTAAAGTAATAGCCGAGGAATACATTCTGGAGCAAATCAAATACAAGAGTCAGGACTATATAGAGCAGTACAAAAGATCGATGCGAAAAAACGTATACAAAGTGATCGGCCATAAACCCATTAAAGATGTGAATTCATCAGATGTTCTTAGCATTATGAAAGAGATGGTCTCGAGAGTACGAAAATTAAGTCATTTGGGAACTGGTGAAGCAGCAGCCAACCAGAACCGTAGGTTTATTAGTCTGGTAATGAAGTATGCGATTGTTACCCTTAGAGCTGACAATGATCCAACTTATGCAGTAAGAAGTGCTATAGAGTCACCAGAAATCGAACATGCCCGAGCTTTGAGTAAAGAAGAACGTATAAAGCTTAGAGTGCGACTAGAATTATATGGAGGCACTACAACAGTCAGAAATGCGTGTTTAGCTATGATGTATTCCATATTACGTGCTTCGGAAATTAGGCGTATGCAATGGTCGTTCGTAGATTTCAATGAGAAAGTAATTGAATTCCCTAAAGCTTCAAGACGACGTAAGCAAGAGCGTAGCAACAAGAAAAAATTACATACACCTAGTGCCAATGTCTGATCAGCTATGTTCTTTACTCAAAGAATAATATGAAATATCTCAAAATGAAACTGATGTTTTTGCTGCACCATTTAAAACTGATAAAATGTTGGCAAGAACAACACTCAATAGGATTTTGGTTTTCATTGGCTTACCTGAAGTGACTACTCATGATTTCAGAGCAACTGCATCCACCCTACTTAATGAAAAAGGATATAAACCCGATTGGATCAATAAGTAATTGGCGCATGTTGAAGAAAATAAAACAAGAGCGACATATAACCACGCAAAATGGCTAAATGATCGTCACAAAATGCTTCAAGATTGGGCTAATATTGTCGATGGCTGGAGTGAATCGGTTTCATAAAAGTTAATTTTATATACACTATACGTAATTTTTATTATTGTTTTTACGAAAGTTTCATTACAGTTAAAGTTTTTATATGAAAATTCCGACTAAGTTAAAGTGAGTGTATTGCTCAAACGTGGAACATGAATTTTCACATAAAAAAGCCCAATCGAGGTTGATTGGGCTTTTTTAAAACATTTAAGCTAATGATTTATATCAGAATAAAGAATAATTTCGTATAAGGTGTATTATGTTAATTTTAGCTATTTTTAAAAATAAAGCATTTCTATTTATTTAATATTTATTAAAATCTGTTTACTTAAAAATAACTGGCTTCTTAAGTAACCACTTAGCTTGGGGAAATCATCATAACTGTCTTGAATACGCCGATGATAAAAAACATGAGCTGAAGGTTTAAGCACTATATTAGTTTGTTTCAAATGCATAGCGGGCACAAATGCAATATTTACAAATGGTATTAATGACATAAAGCCAACTACAGGTTGTAAACAATTTAAACATACCCCTCGATTCACTGCAGGAGGCAGACGATGTTTTTTAAATTGTATCGTTGTATAATTCATCAACGTTATAGAGTTTTTAGAAAAAACTAAAATATCAGCAGAATTATCTTTATAAATTTTTTGACAAATTTGACAATGGCAAATAAATCTTGTTAAAAGTTTTCCATGAATAATAAACTTTGATTGACCACAACTACAACTTACCTCCTGATTAATTATATTTATCATAATTTCAAAAGCCAGTTAAAAAATTTCGTCTTGGTTCACCCAATTAGAATGAAATCCTAGTGGTACATGCACAGGAAGTTCAATCGTTGCTTGAGGGTCACTTTCAATATTTTTCGCATCTAAAATGACAACTTTTGTGATTTTTTGATGATTTGCATCTATGGAATGCACATAAGAAATGAGCCACCCTTCATCTTCTGCACTTTCTTTACTTTTAGGAATAAAAATGACTTCGCCTGTAGCATAACCTTCGCCATAAAAATGCTTTAAAGTCTCACCTGTTTTTAAATCATGACGAAGCAAATAGTTAGGTGAAATATCGGTTGGACTACCAGGTTTATTTTCTTCACCCAAAGTAAGAGTATAGGCATAACGATAAGGTTTACCTGTTAAGCGTTCATCAAAACGTGCAAATTCTTGAGGGATGTTGGAGATAACGGTGCGTTTTAATTCACCTGCTTTACGGTCTAAATGCCAACGTTCAAAGCGAATATTTTGTTCATCTGCGGGACCTTGAATAGTATTGGCAAAAGTCTTTTCATGCACAGAAGCATCAACAATGACATCTCCATTTTCCAAATCATAAGCATTGCAGCTATGAAATACAAAGCACGGGTCAATTTTGAACCATTGAATATCTTGTGCCTCGCCTGTTTTTGGTAATAACCCTATTCTAGGCTCGTGCTTATCATTCCAGATATAAGGAAAATCTGCACCTTTCATAATGTTTTTTAATGAAAAAGTAATCGGCAAATCAAAAATAATCATTTGAGACTGGGTCATATTACAATCATGCATCATTGGACCATGCTGCACAGGAATGCTTACTCTTTTTTTTAGTTTCCCTTCTTTATCAATAACATGATAATGAACCTTATTTAAGACTAAAGAATCATAACAAATAGCATGTAGCTCGCCCGTATCTGGGTCTTTATGTGGATGCGCTGTAAATTCATAGCGTTCTTCGCTGTTAAAAAGAGTGTAACTCAGACTATTCAGCTCTGCATCCATTGCCACAGGTAATGGTCCTGCTTCAACAAGTGTCCATATTTTTCCTGCATGACCAATAATATTGGTATTGGTGATGTCGACAACGCCTCGTGGATGACCTTTAATTCTTGGTCTATTCAGCTTGTCATTCACTTTATGTGTACCTACATATCTGTTTTTATACCACAGTGCCTTTCCATTTTGGATACGTAAAGCGTGCACCATGCCATCACCAACAAACCAGTTATATAGGGCAGGATTGTCCACTTCGACTGGATTAGGACCCATTCTTAAAAATAAACCATCTAAATTTGGAGGTATGACACCAATTACTTTTAAATTTTGAGTGCTAATTTCATCTTTGACGGGTGCAAAAGGTCCTTTTAGAAAAGGATTATCATCTGCGTAGGGAACTCTAAGTTTCGGTATTTGAGATAGATAATTTAATGTTTTCATTGCAATAGTATTGTTTGCAAGGACATTTAGAAAATTAGACATTTAGGTACTCCATTTGAGTAATTCATTTTTTTTATTTGCACAATAATGCTAATGTTTAGTTATAATCATAAATGTATACAGTGTCAACATTGAAAGTCAAGAATATAGATTCTCTTTCTTCTTATCATCATGGGAATTTACGTGAAGTATTGTTAAGCAAGGGTTTAGAGCTTTTAGAATCTTCGATAGACGCTAGTTTCAGCATGCGTGAATTAACTCGAAAAATCGGAGTATCTGCAAACTCTGTGTATCGACATTTTGCAAGCAAAGAAGAGTTACTTACAGCTTTGGCAATTCAAGGTTTTCAGAAACTTTTAGAAGCTCAGGCTTTAGCAATTCAAAATGCATCTAATTCTGAGAAAGGGTTTATTAAAGCAGGGCATCAATACATTCATTTTGCAGTACAAAACCCGATGCTATTTCGCTTAATGTATGGTCGTTTTGTAGTATCTCATGATGATGAGAATTTGAAGCAATTAGCAAGTTTAGCTTATACGGGCATGCTCTATGCAGCAGCTCAAGCGTTAAAGCTTGATGTCGAGAGCCGTGAAGCAAAGATAGTTGCGACCAAAGCGTGGAGTGTTGTACATGGTTTGAGCCATTTAATCATTGATGGCCAATTTGACTACTTATCATCTGGAGAAAATGAAAGAATGATTGAAGACGTATTGAATGGTCTACATTCTTATAATTCTAATTAAAATAACATTCTTATCCCCCTCATTTAACATAATGGGCATTATGCGAAAAAGCCCCCCTAAAGGGCTTTCTCAAACAACTTCCATTCTTTAGTACAAAGAAAAACCCCATCAACATCTAGAATGTAATGATGTTTTTTATGCCGTAATACGCTCGGCAAGGGACAAAGGAAACGTAACTAAAGGTCAACTTTCCGGTAATTCCGGATAGTTCAATTTGGTGTAAATACACCATTTTAAAAGCATCAAATTCATACAAATGAAAACTCAGGCATAAAAAAAAGTCTGCACCTTGGGGAAGGAAACAGACTATAAAAATAAATAAACTTCACGAAGAAGTTATTTATACAAATATAATACCCAAATAATAACGTGATGTAACTGGCAAAATATTACATAAAACATATATATATCACACTAAAAAAGTCCCATCAAATAACTGAGCTCTCGCTCCATATCTGGCACGCCATACAGGACTTGAACCTGTGACCATCCATTTAGAATGGGTATTACTCTATCCAATTGAGCTAACGGCACATAAAAAAAGCCTAATAAGCATGAAGCAAATTAGGCTATAAACTTTAAATCTTCTCGTTGGTAGCGGGAGCTGGATTTGAACCAACGACCTTCGGGTTATGAGCCCGACGAGCTACCAGACTGCTCCATCCCGCATCAACGAATTGACTTTATACGCTGTACACATTAACAAAGCAAACTTAATTTAAGATATAGCCAACTAAAGTGCTTTTTAAATGAAAATTCTCTTAATTTATTTAACCGATACCCGATTCTGTAGTAAATGATGGATGAGAAGCCTTATACAGCTCCAGTCTTCTTCGCTCATTTTCTAGAAATACCTTCGGCTCTTCCGACCATATTGATTTTCTTGAATCGAGCCCTGAATGGCTTAAAGCCCAATCAGAAGCAGTGCCATAAATAAACGTATTATCAGCGAAAATAATTTTTGTCTTCCCATCTGTACTACTTATAGAAACTTTATGTGTTGGCAATGACCCAAATGTACTAATTTGAGTATAACGGTATTTATAGATTTCAGACATATAACCATGTACTTAAAAGACAATGCCAGTGTACCATTTTAATTATTAAAAAAGCCCACTTAACTGTGGGGCTTTAACCTTTATCTTTTGCGCTGATTAAGGTTTGTTGTTTGTTATTAATATTGACTAAATAACACTCTACTATTAACAATAAATAAAAAATAGATCAAGGTTTTTTTTCAATAAAAAAGCCCACAAAATAATAGTGGGCTTCGTAGATCGGCATGTTGCGATCTCATGCTCAGCGTTAACTGTTTAAGCTTCAAAACTTTTGAAGGGAATGCGCCTATTCCTGTAACAACTCAAACACTACCGTTTCGCATACGGATTCGATCAACTACAATCTAACACATTTTTATAGATTTTTTATAAATTATTAATATTTAATAAAAAATACTTTAAATCAGATTAATACAACCCCAATACTTGATATTTGTCATGTTCATGTAAGTTGTAAAATAATTTTTTATTTTTAAAACTTAATGATAACAAAGGTTGATTGATATTTTTAAGTTAATCTTAATATATTTTGTCGATATAAACATACTTCGCAGAACATATCACTACATTCCACTCCCACAAACACCTTAATGTTATTTATTAAACAGCACATTATAACCTCTCAATAAACAATTCAATGGAAAGAAAAATGACTACTGGATTTAAAAGTTTCTCAAAACAAGTTGACTCAGCGGCTACCCCTTCAATTAAGGCAGCAAATGAACCTACTGAAACCAACCCAAAACCCTCGACTGAACCAGAGAAGACAGTAGAGCCAAACAAAGAAGAGCCAAAAGTAAAATAAAATATAGAAGCAGTGATTAACGACGCAGATCACTGCATATATAACCCTACTTAATTTTAAGTAGGGTTTTTATTATCTAAATAGTGAAATTACCGGATGTTTTGTAATAATAAAAAGCCCACCTTTCGATGAGCTTTTTTATTTAACTATTTTTAATTGATTTCATTTTTTAAGAAAAATCTAAACCTTTTTCAAATGCTTTTAATTCGTGACGAGCCATTGCGAGATTTGATTTTGAGCGATCCAGAACCACATAAAGAAATAAATTTTCATTTGTTTCAAGCGGACGAATAACATGATACTGCTTACCTAAGGTAATTAAAATATCTTCAATTTGATCCTGCAACCCCAAAGCTTTAGCTGTTTTTCTTTTGGCGCGAACAACCTCAGTATTACCAGCAGCAGCTAATTCCAAATCCAAACCACCACCACCACTAGTTGCTAATGATAAACCACTTTCACTATCTACAAGCGCAGAGGCAATAAACCCATCAATATCTTTTAGTGAATCTAAACTTAATTTAGCCATTTATTTTCTCGATTTGTTTATAAAGTTATAAAGCCTAACCAGTTTTGATAACTGCTCAGAACATCATAAAACTATAATAACATTATAATAATATTACAATAAAATTAAACCACATATTAAACAAGTCATTGAAAATACTATGCATTTAAAAACACCCCAAACATTCAAATGTGATGAACCTTTAAATATTGTAAGTTTTTTGACCATCGGTGTTCTGATATATAAGAAAGATCATCATAAGATGAGCTATTCGGACATACCGAATAACTCAATTAAGTGTGTCAAAGTTTTGCCCTATACAGTTTTAAAGTTTTCGAATTCGATAGGTTTAGTTCCATAGAAATTAAGAGAATTAGAATAGGAGAGATTGTCGGTGTTATTAGCACGAATTCGAACCAGTTAAAATATGGCACGCCATACAGGGCTTGAACCTTTGACCATCTACTTAGAAGGCGGATGCTCTATCCAACAGAGCTAATGACGTATAAAAAGGATGTGGTGATCCACCATATCCTTACCTTAGATTACGATATTGATCAGCTCGGCAACTGATCTACTGCTACTCAACAGGACAAACATCTCAAAGTTAGCTATTGATCTGCTTTGTGTTTTTCAAATCGATTGGTCGGGGAGTCACCCACAATCTAAGGCTCTAAGGCTAACTCAATGTGTAACAAAATCACTTTGAATTCAAACCGATTTATACGGCTGGTTTCTGCATCCCACCGTTTGCGCTTATAGCTGGGCATATTGTTCAGCGTCACAAATCAAAATCGCCCTTTGGGTGGCGCACTACCCTTATACATATGCTGGCATGATAAATCCCCTAATCATGTTACTTGTGCACGTCACAATCACCTTTATAAAATTTAGACGTAAAAAAAGGCGCCTAAGCGCCTTTATAAATATTCAAATCTAAATTTTAACTTTCCGCCTTACAATATTCTCGGCAGTGGTTATAGCATCATGAAAAGCCACTGTGCTTGAAAACCAAAATCTATAAAGTTCACTCTCTAAGACTACAGACTGTCTGAAATAAATAGGGCTTTTGTCATTTTCTGGATCTACTTTGAATTGGAAACCAACTTTCTCAACAATCTGACCATTCAGCTCACCGCCGATGCAAATATTCATGTGTTTTCCTATTTATCAGTAGGAGTCTAACACTGTTGCTTGGTCTAAAACGTAAAAACCACCTGAAGGTGGTCTTTACTTAAATCAATACGAGCTAGGTGGGAAGTTGTTCCTTAGTGGCTTCACCGCTGTCCTTGCTTGATTTTTTACATTTAGATGTCTGTGAATCATTTTTACAAGACTGATAGTAACATCCAATCGCTATACCAGACCCTATTAAAGCTAAGGTTTTTAACATGGTGTACATCCTTTAGTTAAAAAACAGCTCCATATTATTGTCACTTTTAACTGTTACATTCCAGCACAGCTTATCATTAGTTTTGTTATTCCAATTAACCCAATGCCAAGGATTGATGAATTAAAAAAAGCTCCACATTTCTGCAAGGCTTTAACCTTTTATCTTTTGCGCTAATTAAGGCTTATTATTAACATTGGCTAAATAATATAATAAGAGTCAATTAACTCTCATAAGAATGCTAAATTTAAATTGCATTGATTAAAACGATTGTTGTGGATGAGTATCGAAAAATATAAATTAAAAATCTTGATTGTTCACGTAATGATATAAATCATGTTGCTATAGAAATTTAAAAAAAATCTTGAAATATAAATAAGAAATAAAATTTTTAATCGTACATTTATCCACATCTCCCTCCCACAACTACCTTAGTGTTAAGGGATTAAGAGCCTAGTATAAACATTCCACTAATACAAACTAAAGAAGATTAAAATGTCTGATTATAAAGATTTTTCCCGAAAAGAAAATTCAGCACACACTAAATGCTAGCCAACAACCCACTGAACAAACTCCACCCAAAACCACTCCTCAGCCTAGCCAAGATCAAAAAGACAAAGGCGTTCAGCCTAATCAAAACACACCAAAAACCTAATCAATTGTAAAACCTTCAAATAAAGAAGCCTACCTGAACATGGTAGGCTTCTTTTCATCATTATCTATTATTAATTAATACCACGAACATCAAGATTCTCTTTTTTAATTAATAAGCACTTCAGGCATATATTTTTGTGTACACAAAGTTCACAGTAGGATATTTCAAATAATTAATAAAGTGATTGTTTACAATAAGAATATTCAAAATAAAAATTCTCTAAAAAGGCAATTAACCATTCAACTACTCGTATGTCTAAATACGAATAATGTTCAACATTTTAAATAATTTTAACAGCGCTAAACTTCATTTAGCAAAGTAACACATCAAAACTATAAAGCTAATAACACAAATTCTATTAAATGACTCACGAGTAATTCAATATTAATTTATTCAACAATTATATATAGTTATACACCCATTTAAAAATCAAATTTGTGACTAAAAAGATGTTTACACGTTCTCTTACTCGTACAATTTCTATCGCATTCATCACGCTTTGTTCGCATTCTGCATTTGCTGAAACAATTACCGTACAAGAAGCAGACCTGCTTACTAAAGAAGATATTGCTTCAACCCAAGTACTTATCGATGTTTGTCCTGCTTTTACAGCGAATAATCCTGCTTTAAAGACTAAAATCGATTTTTTAACTAACACTTTATTAAAAAATCTTTCCCAAACAACAACATTGGCACAACTACAACAAGATGGAGAATATCAAGCAGCATTTAAAGAAGCTCAAGCCAATGCCAAAGAAGTGGATAACGAAGAACAGAAATCAGTTTGTGCTGATATTTTAACTTTAGAGTCATAATTTCCAGCATAAGCAATTGTTTTAATTTTATTTATATTAAATCATATTCAGCTATAGAGTTCGTTGTATACGTAATGTCAAAGCCCTGTTGCTTTGACATTTTTTATTTTAATTTGGCAATAACAATATATAAATCTACAACTTCGATACATTTTCTCTATATTTTCCACCCTAATTGCGTTTAACCTATGCCAATTGTTAAGTTTATAGTTGATTAGGTTCATTATGCGTATGACTTTAAAAATGCTTACATTAAGTCTCATTTCGGCAAGCAGTTTATTTATGGCACACGCCTATGCTGCACCAAGTAAAGCCATTAGTAGTAACGATAATATTGATGTTACTCAAGAAGAAATTTATACCGATGAAATTGCAACTGTTTATAACTTGTCTTTAATTTGCCCTGCTCTTCTTCAAAAAAAAGACAGTGAAAAATTTAATAAGAACTATGCAATTGAATTAAAAAAAGTATTGCCGAATGAGAAAAACCCTCAAGAAGCAATCAGACGAATCAGTAAACAGAAAGATTTCAAAGTTTCTTTAAAGCAAATTCAGGCAGATGCTAAACAATTTGGAGATAAAGAAAATACCAAAATGTGTCAAGAAGTCGCTGATTACAACTATTAAAGTAAAATAGTTACAATAAGTAAATAATAAGCCGACTTTCCTTATAGAAGTCGGCTTTGCTTTGCCCTAAAATGCAAGCCTGTTTTTGTGCTCAAATAACGATTGGAACGACCTAGAATGATCAGAAAAAGTACCATTGCTGCATTATTACTTTTACCTTCATTTTCATACGCAGCAACCGTCTTATCTACCCCGCCAGAATTAAATAATAAATCGTATGTCTTAATGGACTATGAGACAGGGCAAATTCTGGCATCAAAAAATGAAAATGAAAAATTAGCTCCTGCGTCTATGACCAAAATGATGACCAGTTACATCATTGAGCAGAAACTCCTCAAAGGCGAACTGACTGAAAATGAAAAAGTTCGCATGAATGAGTCTGCATGGTGTAAAGGCAGCAGCACTGAATCTTGTATGTATGTTCCATTAAATGGCACTGCAACAGTATTGGAAATGTTGCGCGGTATTATCATCCAGTCTGGTAATGATGCTTCTAAAGCTATGGCTGAGCATATTTCAGGTAATGAAGGTTCATTTGCTTATGCAATGAACCAAGAAGTAAAACGTGTTGGCATGGTGAACACTCACTTTGTTAATGCGACGGGTATGCCCGCGGAAGGACACTATTCTACTGCGAAAGATATGGCTTTACTTGCAAAGCATATCATTCATGACAGTTCAAAATATTATCCAATCTATTCTGAAAAAGAATTCACTTTTAACGGTATCAAACAAGGTAACCGTAATGCGTTACTTTATACTGACCCAAGTGTAGATGGTTTAAAAACAGGTCATACAGAGGAAGCAGGTTATTGCTTAACAACCTCTTCTAAACGTGGTCCTATGCGCTTGATCTCGGTAATTTTTGGTGCACCATCTATGAATGAACGTGCGGGCCAAACACGCACACTTTTAGCTTGGGGTTATTCGAATTTTGAGACAGTAAGTGTTCAACCTGCGAACCAAGTTCTTGCTAAAGCGAAAGTTTATTTTGGTAAAGACAACGAAGTTCAAATTGGTTTAACCGAGAACTTCAATGTGACCATGCCTAAAGGTCAAGCAAACGCCATTAAAACTCAAGTCACTGTTCAACCCAACTTAAATGCACCATTAAAACAAGGTCAAGTTGTGGGTAAATTAACAGCGACTTTAGATGGTAAAGTCATTGCAGAAAAACCTTTGGTTGCATTAAAAGCAGTTGAAGAAGCGGGTTTCTTCTCTCGTATGATTGACCATATTAAAATGTTCTTTAGCAACTTATTTTAATACATCGTTTCTAAACATTAGACCAAAGCATCCATCTCTTAGAGTTGGGTGCTTTTTCTTTTATAATAGTTTTAACTGCAAATACTTAGACATGGAACACATCAATGAAAAAGAACATTCGTCCATATTTGGATCATCATCCTAAGATTGATTCGACTTGTTATATTGATGATTCATCTGTGATCATTGGTGATGTTATTGTTGCAGAAAATGCTTCTGTATGGCCATTTGCAGTCATTCGAGGTGATGTGAATAGTATCAAAATTGGCCGTTATTCTAATGTACAAGACCATTGCATGTTACATGTCAGTCATAAAAATGATGCTAAACCCAATGGCTCACCTTTAGTGATTGGGGAAGATGTGACCATTGGACATCATGTCACCTTACATGGTTGTACCATTGGCAACCGTGTTTTAGTGGGAATTAATACCATTGTTCTAGATGATGTAGTGATTGAAGATGATGTCATGATTGGTGCAGGCTCACTGGTTCCACCGCGTAAGCGCTTAGAAAGTGGTTACCTCTATGTGGGAAGCCCAGTACAAAAGGTTCGACCTTTAACTGATAAAGAAAAGGAATTTTTACCTTATTCAGCAAGACACTATGTCAAAGTAGCAAATCAATATTTAGAAGCGAATGATTAGGGATATAACAAACATATAAACATCTTTTAAAGCATATTGATTATTTGAATTAATTGGTTCAAGTAGACCTCGTTCCACTGACGTACAGTGGAACGAGGTCTATATTTTTTGGATCAAATTTCTATTTTGAAACGTTGTAGTATTTGGTTAATTCTGCAAATACTGGTGCTTTGACATTATCTTTTAAGATATATCGAGTAATCACACCTTGATCTGTATGTATTTCCATAAAGATATTTTGAGAACTTTTAAAGTCCCCCATAAGATTGACTGGAATAAGCACACTGTTGCGAGAGCGATTTGCCTTAAAAGCAAAATCAATTTCAGTTGGTCCAATCACATTAAATGAGTGACTTTTTGCGCCATCACTAAATACAACTTTTTCAATATTATATTTTGTATAGGCGCTATTTAAGCTAAGTTTCACTTTTAAAAAATCTTTATGTGTCTCATTCCACACTACAGTCACGATTGGACAAAGCTCATTTGGCTGACAAATTAATAATCCCTGCGTACCTAGATTTGAAGTAGCATCATTAGGATTTGAAGCACACCCAGTAATTAGTAATACACTGAAAGGTATACATAATAATTTCTTTATCATACTTTTTTAAATCCTATTGTATGCCCAAAAATTGAAATGGTGGAGCGACCTTAAAAGAAGAATTAGCCTTACCTGCATAAACTTTTGCTTGATCAGCACCCAACTCAAGCTTTCTGGTTTGACCATCTTTAAAATCAATCTCTTTTAAGTCTACCCAAAAAACATTTGGTGATACAGCAGATTCAAAAAAATAAAGTCCTCGCTTATGATCTACCACTGTACGCCAACGTGTAGAGGAGATATTTGGCTCTTCTTCTGTATTGAGTCCAAACGGAACAGATGTGTTACGTATCACGCTAAATACACTTGCTAAAGAATATCCAGGTGTCGCATCTTTGGGAATCGCATTAATATAAAAAGATGCTCTTGCAAACCGATCTGCAGCTCGATTGGTTCCAGGTAACATCGTTGTTCCGCCAATTTGTTTCCAATATGTATTTAACGCCAATTGCTGATCAAAGGTCGGAGAGTTTGTCATCACTTGATATTGTCGATTATGATGTATGACCTGCTTACCACCAATGTATTCAATAATGGCACTGTCACCCGTTGCATCTGAAATTGATAAATGCAGAGTCGCTAGTCTTTTTTCACCAGGCACTTGATCTGTCACTATCATAAACGGCTCTTGTGCTAAAGCCTGAATTGCTTCATCTACTGTTGCATAGTTATCTAGAACATACTGCGCCCAAAGTGAGATACTTAATGGCGATTTTTTATTGTTTTTAACATTTGGATATTCAGACTCAACCAGCCAAAGTAAATTTGCAGCCAAACCCTTTTCATTCACACCATCTGTTGTTGAAATATCATAACCTGTTGCGACAACACTGCCATATTTAGATGTCCATTGAATCGATTTTGGCCCAGCCATACCACTGCGTTTTACATTATTGGGCAAAATCCACAAGTTTGTTCCAACATCACTTTTCCAATCCATAGAACGTGCTGTCATCACATCATTATTGCCTAAATAAACAACCCGTGTACATGCCATCGCCAGCTCAACCGCAACTAAAAGCCCTGCTGCAAACAATACCTTTTTTATTGCCTTTTTCATGATTATACCCACTTATAAAATCACTAAAGTTAGACTTATTTTTGATTCAATATAAGCATATATTTCCAATAAAATATGCTTAAACCATATTTATCAAAAAAGTTTATTTCCATTCTATTTGTGATTACACATCTTTAAACGACAGATCCATGACCTAATTCATTTTAGATAACCATACCTACTCAACAAAGCATCTAGTAAAACTAAATTGAATAAATACACCATTAACAGGAAAAATAAATATTTGTTAAGTTTAATAAAATTTTATATATACTTATTTTTTATCATATACTTCAATCATAGTAAATGCCTTGATCGAGTATTTATTGTACAAAAATAAATTAAATGCCATTCACTATAAAACCAATAACGTTGAAATATTTACTCATGAATTACAACCTCTATCTATTGGTCATTACTGATAAGAATTAAAATAATAAAAAATTACTTCATGAATTGATGTCACATTTAATTGCATTTAGAGACCAAGATATAAGAATATTTTTATTAAACTTTTTACATGAAGTATCCTACTAAAAGCCATGAAATAAATCTTTTTTTATAAAATAAGGAAATAAAAATTTAAAAAAAAACTCGACCATGATGTATTTTTAAACAGACTATAGATATAAATCCTTTTAGGATGATCAAAGAAAACCCTTATGAACATAGCCACCACGTGCTAAATTTTGTAGAATAATGCTTTATCTCCCTTGGTGCTGGTCATGACCGCTTGGACACCCCACGTTACTGTTGCAACAGTTGTAGAAAAAGATGGAAAATTTCTTTTTGTAGAAGAATATACTGAAGGTGTAAGCCATACTGTGTTCAATCAACCCGCTGGGCATGTTGAATCTGGTGAAACCATTATTCAAGCTGCGTTACGTGAAACCATGGAAGAGACAGGATATGCAGTAGAGATCGATTCCTTACTTGGCATCTACACCTATACCCCACCCATGTTTCCAGACCGTACCTATTATAGATTTTGCTTTTTAGCCCATGTAACTGAATACTTTCCAGATGCGCAACTTGATACAGATATCGTCGGTCCAAAATGGATGACGCTTGAAGAACTGCTTGAAACTGCTCGTGCACGCAGCCCTTTAGTGATTAAAGCTGTACAAGAGGCACTTTCTGGGCAAAAATACCCGCTTTCGCTCATCTATGAGCACCAAAACTCTCCTTTAATTTCAAATTTGGATGCCTAATCCTATGCAACAACGTGTCATCGTCGGTATGTCGGGTGGTGTAGACTCTTCTGTTTCTGCAGCACTTTTACTTCAACAAGGATATCATGTTGAAGGGCTTTTCATGAAAAACTGGGAAGAAGATGATGGTACGGAATATTGTACGGCAATGGATGATCTTGCCGATGCTCAGGAAGTTTGCGATAAAATTGGCATCACACTACATACTGCTAACTTTGCCATGGAATACTGGGATCGTGTTTTTGAACATTTCCTTGCAGAATATGCTGCAGGTCGTACGCCAAATCCAGATATTCTATGCAACAAAGAAATTAAATTCCGTGCATTTTTAGATCATGCTGTGAATTTAGGTGCTGACTTTATTGCGACTGGACATTATTGTCGTCGTGGTAAAACGGCAACCAATTCTAAAGGTGATGAATATGCACCTTTATTACGCGGTGTAGATAACAATAAGGATCAGACTTATTTCCTCCATGCTGTTCATGGTCGTGAAATTAATAAAACATTATTCCCTGTCGGTGAAATTGAAAAACCTGAAGTACGTAAAATTGCTGAACAATTAGGTTTAGCCACAGCTAAGAAAAAAGACTCAACAGGGATCTGTTTTATTGGCGAACGTCGTTTTAATGACTTCCTTAAACAGTATTTACCTGCGCAACCTGGGAAAATTGTCTTAGATACAGGAAAAGAGGTTGGTGAACATCACGGCTTAATGTACTATACGCTCGGTCAACGAGGTGGTATTGGCTTAGGTGGTCTAAAAGGTGCAGAAGAAGGGGCTTGGTTTGTTCTACATAAAGACATTGAAAATAACCGTTTGGTGATTGGTCAAGGTCATGAACACCCACTCATGCAAAGTACAGTTTTATGGTCAGAAACCATTGATTGGGTTGCAGGTGAACAAGCAATTCCTGACACAGGCTTCAGATGCACGGCTAAAACGCGTTACCGTCAGCCTGACCAAGCATGTACAATTTATAAAGATACCAATACGCCAAATGGTGTACGTGTCGAATTTGATGAAGCGCAAAGAGCAGTTACACCAGGTCAAAGTGTGGTGTTCTATGCAGAAGAAGTCTGTTTAGGTGGTGGCGTGATTCATCATACCAATGCTCCTAAACCAAATTTTATTGATTAAATTTTTTATTTAAAGGAATTTAGGCATGGTTGAGTTACCCTTTCAACAGCCTCAAACTTTGAATCAACGCCAAAATAAAGCTTTGGCGTTAGCAGCTGTGTTCCAAGCAACACAGCTGACGCACATGACTGCAATATCTGGGCGTCAAACTGTGACTGAAAATGGTAATTTTTACTTTGAGCAATTAATTAAAGCCAGCTTAAATATCCATCCTACCGATAATCAATCAAATCAAACTTTAGATTTTTTCAATCAATTAGGCGATATTTCATTAGGACTTAAAGCCCTAGAAAACTGTATCACCCAACCTTTTACGACCTCACCTCAATCACGTATTCCTAAACTTTCCAATGCAAAATTACCAATGACTTATGCCATGTCATTATTGGCTCTAGAAAAGAAAGTTTATAGCAATCCACAATTTGTCGAAATCATTGAAAAATCACAACAAAAAATATTAAAACAACTTTCTTTTTTCGATAATAACTATTTACACCCAAGTATCGTTGCTAATTTAGCGCAAACCTATGTCGATACAGCGGGTCAGATTAATCCCCGAATTCTCGTGCGTGGTAATGCAGAAGCGTTTAAAGACACTTCACATACCAATCGTATTCGTGCCAGTTTATTTACTGGTTTGCAAATGGCTCACCTTTGGCGACAGCTCGGAGGTAGCTCTTGGAATATGATGTTTAGTAAACGAAAACTTCTTCAAGATATTCAAGATCTTGCTCGCTTACAATATCAGGTTGTTTAATTTGATATGTTTCGGGTATTTGTTTTACATTTAATTCCAAAACTTAAGGAATCTTTATGAACGCTTTAACTGCACTTTCTCCATTAGATGGACGTTATGCAAGTAAATGTGATGCTTTACGTCCTTTCCTTTCTGAGTTTGGTTTAATCCACGCTCGTGTAACTGTTGAAGTACGTTGGTTACAAGCGCTTGCGAACCGCCCTGAAATTACTGAAGTACCTGCATTTTCTGCTGCGACCAATGCCGCATTAGATGTTATTGTGACTGATTTTTCAGAAGATGATGCAAACCGTATCAAAGAAATTGAACGTACAACCAATCACGATGTTAAAGCCGTTGAATATTTCCTAAAAGAAAAAATCGCGCACATTGATGAATTAAAAAATGCAGGTGAATTCATTCACTTTGCATGTACATCGGAAGACATTAACAACCTTTCTCATGCTTTAATGCTGAAAAGTGGTCGTGACGTTTTAGTTGTTGCTATGCAACAAATTGTAGACTCAATTGTTGCTTTAGCAGAAATACATGCTGAACAGCCAATGTTGTCTCGTACGCACGGTCAAACTGCAAGCCCAACCACTTTGGGTAAAGAAATGGCGAATGTCGCTTATCGTTTAGCGCGCCAAATCAAACAATTTAACCAAGTTGAATTATTGGGTAAAATTAATGGTGCTGTCGGTAACTACAATGCACATTACTCTGCTTACCCTGAAATTAATTGGCCTGGTCATGCACAGGAATTTGTTGAGTCTTTAGGTTTAACATTTAACCCATACACTACTCAAATCGAACCGCACGATTATATCGCTGAATTGTTTGATGCTTTACGTCGCTTTAATACAATTTTAATCGACTTTAACCGTGACGTTTGGGGTTATATCTCTTTAGGTTTCTTCAAACAACGTTTGAAAGACGGTGAAGTTGGTTCTTCGACTATGCCACACAAAGTGAACCCGATTGACTTCGAAAACTCTGAAGGAAATTTAGGTATTGCCAATGCTATTCTGGCTCACTTGGGTGAAAAACTTCCAATTTCTCGTTGGCAGCGTGACTTAACTGACTCTACTGTTCTTCGTAACATGGGCGTTGGTTTAGCGCAAAGCTTAATTGCTTTTGAAGCTTGCTCGAAAGGCATTGGTAAACTTGAGTTAAATGCTGCACGTATCAATGATGACTTAGACAATGCTCAAGAAGTACTTGCTGAACCAATTCAAACTGTTATGCGTCGTTATAACATTGAAAAGCCATACGAAAAATTAAAAGCATTGACTCGTGGTCAAGCAATGACACGTGACATGATGGTTGATTTTGTCAATGGTAATGAACTTGAAGCCGTTCCTGCTGCTGACCGTACACGTCTAGCTGAAATGACGCCAGCAACCTATACAGGTAATGCTGCTGATCAAGCAAAACAAGTTAAAGGTTTGATTTCTAAAATCTAATTAATCATTTAATTAAATGCTTTACTTTCAGTAATTAAATTTTAGATAAAATGCGGAGCTACGGCTTCGCATTTTTTTGCATTTTGATTACAATGCGCATAAATAAATTTTAGAAAATAATAGAATGATATATCAAAATTTAACCTTAAAACATTGGATCGCCCTTGCTATCCTTGCGATTGCAATCATCATTGCCAGTATTAATCCTTTAGAATATTCCTCTTATATACTGCATCAAATTGGCACAGTACTCATGCTGATTGTCTTATTTGTATGTTTAAAAAAAATTGGACTGAGTTTTTCTTCATTTGCACTCTATATTGCATTTCTCTTCATTCATATCATAGCAGCACATTACCTCTACTCCTACGTGCCTTATAATGATTGGTCTATCAAATACTTACATTTCGACCTAAATCAGGCAATGGGCTGGACACGTAATATGTTCGATCGCTTTGTTCATTTTTTCTATGGTCTATTCTTATATCCATTTTTCTACCGGTTATTTCAGGTTTGGCTGCCTAGCTTAAAAGCTAAGACCTTATTTTTATTGGTGATTCAATTTGTAATGGCTTCTAGTCTATTTTATGAATGGATAGAATGGTGGATTGCAATTGGCTTATCACCTGAAGAAGCAGAAAACTACAATGGTCAACAAGGTGACATATGGGATGCACATAAAGATATGTTTTTAGCCACAATTGGTGCCGTCATCACTGGGCTTATATGCTTAAAAACCAGTGACTTAAAAACAACCAAAAAACATAAATAAAAATAATGCCAATACTCTAATAAACCAGCCATGTGAAAATTTACATTCCAACATGGTTGGTTTTGATCAATTTATTTATTCTATTTTATTTAGCTAAACGAGCTTTATTTTCCAAAATATCGGGTAAACTTCTCTCAATCCAAGAAATTAAATAATTTAATTTTTCAGCAGCTTGCCCACCTAAAATCGTCAATTGATACTCCACTCTCGGTGGTACTTCAGGGTAAACCGTACGTAAAATAAAACCATCATGTTCCAATACTCGTAAAGTTTGAGCAAGCATCTTTTCACTCACCCCTTCTATACGATTCCTTAATTCACTAAAGCGCAGCACACCCTCACTTAAACAACGTAAAACTAGAACAGACCATTTACTGGTTAAATGTTCCAAAATTTCTCGTGACGGACACTCATTGGACAAAACCTGACCAATCAAATCACTTGATCCATAGATGCTCATTAATTCTCTCCAATGAGTAATTAGCTTACTTTTAGGTACGTACTTACATTTCGTAAGTTTAATCTTTAAGATAATACCATCAAGTTCGAAAATTAAACAACACTCTAGGTGAAAACATGAAATTTGCAATTACTGGCGCTACAGGTCAACTCGGTGAATTGGTTATTCAAGCACTATTAAAAGAAATTGATACTAAAAATATTATTGCCTTAGTTCGTAATCCAAACAAAGCTGAATCATTAAAAAATCAAGGTATTGAAATTCGTTTATTCGATTATGATCAACCTGAAACACTCGTCACCGCATTAGTTGGAGTCGATAAATTACTACTTATTTCTGCTAATGAGATTGGTCGTCGTACACCACAACATAAAGCTGTAATTGATGCAGCGGTCACTGCAAAAGTACCTTATGTTGCCTATACGAGCTTACTTAATGCAGATAAAAGCGCACTCGGTCTTGCCCAAGAACACCGTGAAACTGAACAATTGATTCGACAAAGTGGGCTTGAATTTACATTCCTTCGTAACAATTGGTACAACGAAAATTATCTTGCAAACGTTAAACATACAGCGGAAACAGGAACGCTTTACGGAAGCGCCCAAAATGGAAAAATTAGTTCAGCTTCCCGTTTAGACTATGCAGAAGCTGCCGCCAAAGTGCTTAGCTCAAAAGGTCATGAAAATAAAACCTATGAGCTTGCAGGCTCAAGTCATTTCACCCTTACAGACTTAGCGTCTTATATTGCCTTAGCATCAGGTAAAACTGTGCAATATCAAAACCTCAGCCCTGAAAATCATACCCTAGCACTTCTAAATGCTGGTCTACCAAAGGAACTCGTAGAGGTTATTGTAGATGCGGATGTACAAACTGTAAACGGCGCAATGTATAGTGAAAGTAAAGACTTAGAACATTTGATTGGCCGAAAAACCACAGATATTCAAGATCAAATTAAGAATTTATTTTAATCATTTAAAGATAAAATGAGCTTAAAATAAATTTTTAAGCTCATTTAATTTAGAAAAATTAATGATGAATATTACTGATTGGTAAATCAATATTCATCATTAAATCTGCGGTAGATTGCCTTTGCGTATTGATCATCGTGGCATTAAATGTTGCGATTTTACGCATCGTAATAGCATCATCAATATTGAGACGAGGTTTAAATTGATGGTTAACATCGACTTCTATTACTTCATCAAACTGAAAAGATGCCGACCCATCAAATAATACGGTCACTGGAAGCTGATAGCGGCGTTTTATCGTAAAAGGCACAGTCAAATGCACTGGGACATCAATTTTCAATGGAAATTTTGGTAAAAGCTTATTCTGATAAATCAGATCAGTATTGGTTTCTAATGGCATGACTGTTTCAATATTAATTTTAGTTTCATAATCAATATCTACTGAGATAGGTGTGGTCACTCTAAAAGCCAAATCTGCAAGATATTCACCTTTTAACGGTAAGTTCAATTTTCGCTGTATATACAAATCTGTATCTAATAGCCCTCGAGCTTGGGCTTGCAAATGGTTCCCCACTTGAATTTTTGTAGGTAAGCGATCTGACAATTGGATTTGCGCATTTTGTGCAGAAACTCGCATAGATGCTTGAATATTTAAATAGAGCCAAACTAAAGATGCAATCAGCAATACTACAACCACAAAACTGACCAACAAAGCCCGAACTGAACTAAAAATCTCCATGAATCAACCTCATTATGGTTTTATTTTAGCTTGTTCATTGACAACAGCATCGTGTCTAGAAAGTTTCAAACTGCTTAAGGGAATCTTCAACTGACCTTTTTCAATTTTAACTGGCAAGGTATTTTGCACATCAACGGTTGCTGCTAACGCAGATTTAATGGGTACATTCAGATGACCTTGTATCGGAATATTCGTCTTAAGCGTAGCAATTAGAGGAATTTTTAAATTTTCTTTCAATACTGTTTTTACAAGTGCTTCAAACTTCAAATGAACTTGTTGGTTTAATGGTACTTTTAAATCAATTGGTACATCCATTCGTATCGGAATTGTTCCTTTTAAAGGTAAAGTCACATCTTTACCTAATATTTTGACTTTAACTGTAGTATCAATCGGCATGCTTTGATCAATTTTCAAAACCTCTTGAACTGGAATAATAGTCTGAATTGGAACCATGTTGTCGAAATACACCCGAGGTGTTAATGTCTGCGAGATAGGCAAATCTAGATTTTCATGAATAGGGATTTCAGCATTCACTCGCCCCATAACATCAACATTCAGCGCATCATGAATCAATACACTGGCTTGTAATGGCTCTTTCAGATCGATATTGACAGACTGATTTTCAAGCGGAATATAAATACTAAAATATTTAAATACCCAAATTGCAATCAATACTCCACATAATGTCGCCATGACAATAAAAGTGGCTGCCGCCATAATTCGCTTGAGTTGCAAAATTCAGTCCTTGAATCTTTAATTATTCATGCATTTATTCTAAAGCGTTTAATAAATTTATCTGCTGTTTTATGTATAACAATTAATGACTTTTTATTTATTAAATTACCATAAAATCCAATATAAAATAAATTCTAGCCCATGTAATCTCCTCACTAACAATAATACATATTTATTATAATTTAATTAAATTTCAATAATTTACAAATATTTAATCCAAACTTAAATATTATTTATACTGCCACATATCACTGACTATAAGTGATTTTATACTTTACAACATTTGATAATGATGACACCTAAAGTCTGGATCCAAGATTATAATTAAGGCATTAAAAAACCCATAAATTGTTTCCAACTTATGGGTTGAATTTCAAGCTATTAGGCTCGTAGTATTTTTACATTAAGCATTTGTTTCAGCAGGAACTTTTGGATAGCTTACACCACACATTTGTTCAGCGATACGTAAAACTTGGCAGCTATAACCCACTTCATTGTCATACCAAACATATGCAGTTAAACGGTTACCAGAAGTAATTGTTGCTTGCGCATCAAATACACCCGCAGTACGCGAACCGATAAAGTCAGAAGATACAACTTCAGTTGAATTTGTATAACCGATTTGACCTTGAAGACTCGAGTTAATCGAAATTTGACGAATATATTCGTTCACTTCTTCTCGATCTACTTCTTTATCAAGTGTCAAATTCAGAATAGCAAGAGATACGTTAGGCGTTGGAACACGTACAGAGTTACCTGTCAATTTGCCTTGTAACTGTGGCAATGCTTTAGCAACAGCTTTAGCAGCACCTGTTTCTGTAATCACCATGTTCAATGTAGCAGCACGACCACGACGATCTGCTTTATGGTAGTTGTCAATTAAGTTCTGGTCATTGGTAAATGAGTGAACTGTTTCAACGTGACCATTTAACACTGTGTATTTATCATTGATGACTTTCAATACAGGTGTAATTGCATTAGTCGTACAGCTTGCAGCAGAAATGATTTTGTCTTCATCTAAAATGTCAGTATGGTTTACACCAAATACAACATTTTTCATTTCGCCTTTACTTGGTGCAGTTAAAACAACACGAGCAACGCCTGCACATTTTAAATGTTGTGCAAGACCTTCAGCATCACGCCATTTACCAGTGTTATCAATCACAAGTGCATTATTGATACCGTACTCTGTGTAATCTACTTCAGCTGGGCTAGATGCATAAATGACTTTAATGAAGTTACCATTGGCAATGATTGCTTCATTTTCTTCATCTACAGAAATTGTTCCTGCAAATGGACCATGAATTGAATCACGGCGTAGTAAAGATGCGCGTTTTTCTAAATCACCGTCTGATGATTTACGAACAACAATCGCTTTAAGGTTTAAACCACGACCCAAACCAGATTGGCTAATGATTAAACGAGCTAAGATACGACCAATACGACCAAAACCATAAAGAACAACATCTTTAGGTTCAACAAGCGCAGGACGACCTTCTAAAGATTGAACCGCTTGAGCAACAAAAGCATCGATATCGCCGCCTTTATCTTTATACTCAACAGCAAGTTTACCTAAATCTACTTCTGCAGAACCAATATTTTCAAGCTTAGCTAAAGCTTCTAAAATAGGGAAAGTATGAATAACTGAAAGTTCAACATCCATCATACGCGTACGACGGTGTGCTTTTAAAATTTGAATCACAGAACGATTCACTAAAGAACGACCGTACACAGAAGTCACAATGTTTTTTTCACGGTATAATTGACCGATTAGTGCAATCATACGTTCCGCGATTTCTTCACGGTTTTCCCAGCGACCTTGGTGCTCTGCGTGTAGGGCGATGATAGTGTCTTTGCTCACAGATACGTCCTCTATTTTATGTATATCTTGACAGGGATTTTTAACGAGACAATTGTAATGTAAATCTCATTTAGTTGAAATCAAAACCCATCACATTTTATAAAATAATTTAATACTTAGCATTTTATTGGAAATTATTATCTGATTCATAAAACTAATTTTTTAATGAATATTATTTTACAACCCTCAATAAAAACTGCAATTACAATGTTCATATCCACACAGCCATTTAAATACAGATTTTAATGTCCGAGCAAGATATCAAATACCTTAAGAAAGCTTAATTCACTATACTGTAAGCTCAAATTTCATTATCATTTTTGCTTCTCTGCAGAGAATTGTTGATATTTCTTTGTAAATCCTGAATATTTTTCTTTTGCTTATACAAATGCAATCCACCTTCTAAAACAAGAATAGCAACGGCTACCCAAATAGGAATGTAGGTAAGCCATTCATCAGCAGAAATCGATTCACCTAAAGCCAGTGCAGCCAATGCCAATAATACGGGTTCTAAATAGCTTAATAAACCAAACAATACCATGGGTAAATAACGACTTGCGAGAATATAACTACCTAAACCAATTGCACTGAGTAAGCCTAATCCAACCACAACAAGAAATAAAGATGGCGTATCTATAAATTTACTATAAGGCGCTAATCCAGTTTGCGTAAAATAGATTGCAATAGGCATACAAATGAAAATATCCCACCAAAAACCGCCTAAATTATCAGTATTTATCTTTTTCCGTATGAGAAAGTACAGCGAATATCCAATAGCAACACTCAGCGTTTCCCACGCAATACTACCCAATCGCCACAGTTCGTGCCCCACGCCAAGCACCGCAAAAGCCACAGCAACGATCTGAAATTTTGATAATTTTTCTTTGTAAACAAGACTGCCAACTAAAACCAAGACCAAAGGTAACAGAAAATATCCAAGTGAAACTTGTAAACCACGCCCATTCATCGGCCCCCAAAGGAATAACCACAATTGAAAGCATGTCAGAGCGGAGGTAATACTCAATAATAATAACAGCGCTGGTTTTTTTATGATTCGTTTATAAATGGTTTTAACGTGAACAAAATCGCCAATCAACAGCATAAATAAAGTCAAAAATGGCAAAGTCGAAATAATGCGCCAACCAAAAGTTTGTTGACTGTCTAAATCACCTAATAATTGGGTGTAAAAATATAAAATACCAAATGTGACCGATGCCAATACAGACAATGCTACGCCCTTAAACATCCATCACCTCTTTGTTTATAAATACCGCTGCATTATAAACACTCTCACCATTATATCACTTGAAAATTCAATTAATTTAAATAGGCTTAATTCAAAACCTGCAAATTGCTATAGAGAACTACTCGATCATAAATATGCTTTATCAAAAAACATTTAAAGTTTAATTTTGCTCAGTTTGTTTAGTACGAATTAAATCTTTTAAGTTAAAACCAACTCTTTGTGCATAACGTAAATATTCAGTCACTTTTGCTTCATCTGGATGAGGATCACGAGATAACAACCAAAGGTATTTACGCTTAGGCTCACCCACTAAAACCATTTGATAAGCTGAATCAATTTTTAAAACCCAATAATCACCGCGCCCCACAGGCATCCAACGGACAGATTCAGGCAGAAAACTCACTTTTAATTTAGAATTAAAAGGTTCGTTCACCACAAAGCCTTCACCTAGAGAACGGAGAATATTTCCTTCCATATCCGTACAACGATTATCTACTGCAATATTGCCGTACTCATTTACCGTATAGCGTGCCGTTACGTCTTGAGCACATTCTTTTTGAAAATACATTGGTTTACGTGCAACTTCGTACCAAAGTCCTAAATACTGGCTCAACTCCACCTGTGGAACTGCTGCTAAGGTTGAATTTTCTGCATAAGTATTTGAATAAAAAATAGAACTACAACACATTGCAGTTAAAATTATTAATTTTTTAAAGTTAGCAATACTGGGTATTCTTTTTAAAGGTTGCACTGACTACCCCCATGATCATTCATTATTTCTATATTTATTAAAATAATCAGAAATTTAACCTCAAACTGTAGCTTTATGTATCTCATCGTCATTCTAAAGCTACAGTATTGAATTGATTTTACATTTCAAAAGTTACTGCAACATGCGCGCCTTTAAACGTAAAATTTCATCACGTAAACGAGCAGCCTGTTCAAATTGCAACTCTTTAGATGCTTTTAACATCTCTTTTTCCAACTTAGACATATGCTTGCTCAATAATTTTGGATCTGAAAGCAAATGCTGTTCGTCTGCAGTTAATGCTCCATTTTGTGCAATGCTATTTGCATCAATTTGGTCATCTTCAAGCACTTCACCGCTATCAATTTCTTTAATGACTTGGCGAACTGCACTACGTGGAATAATGCCATGCTCTTCATTATATTGAATTTGCTTATTACGACGACGTTCGGTTTCGTCTATCGCCTTGCGCATTGAATCGGTAATTCGATCTGCATAAAGAATCGCTCGACCATTAATATTACGTGCAGCACGACCAATGGTTTGAATCAATGAACGTTCAGAACGTAAGAAACCTTCTTTATCCGCATCTAGAATCGCAACTAACGACACTTCAGGCATATCTAAACCTTCACGAAGTAAGTTAATTCCAACCAATACATCATGTACGCCCATACGTAAATCGTGAATAATTTTAACTCGCTCTACCGTATCAATATCTGAATGTAGATACGCCACTTTAACGCCATATTCTTTTAAATACGACGTTAAATCTTCTGCCATACGTTTGGTTAATGTTGTGACTAAAACACGTTCATTTAACTCTTTACGAATATTAATTTCTGAAAGAACATCATCCACTTGGGTTAAAACTGGACGTACTTCAATTTCAGGGTCAATCAAGCCTGTTGGGCGAACCACTTGTTCAGCCACTTGCTCAGCTTTTTCTAACTCATACTTTGCAGGCGTTGCACTGACATAAATTGTTGCCGGTACTATGCGTTGCCATTCTTCAAATTTCATTGGACGGTTATCCAATGCGCTCGGCAAACGGAAACCATAATTCACCAAATTTTCTTTACGTGAACGGTCACCTTTATACATTGCACCAATTTGCGGAACAGTCACATGCGACTCATCAATAATGAGTAAAGCATCATCTGGAATATAATCAAATAAAGTCGGTGGTGCTTCCCCCGATGGACGACCAGATAAATGACGTGAATAGTTTTCAATACCATTGGTATAACCCAATTGCTGCATCATTTCCAAATCATATCGTGTGCGCTGTTCAATGCGTTGCGCTTCAATTAATTTGTCATGTTCTTTAAAGTAAATTAATCGTTCAGCCAATTCTTCACGAATCGTCACAATCGCCTTTTGTAAGTTGTCTTTTGGTGTTACATAATGACTTTTTGGGTAAATCGTGACTCGTGGTGTTTTACGGACTAGTTTACCTGTTAATGGATCGAACCAACGAATCGAATCTACTTCGGCATCAAATAACTCAATACGAATCGCATGTTGATCAGATTCTGCTGGGAAAATATCAATAATTTCACCACGTATACGATATGTACCACGTAAAAACTCAAGTTCGTTACGAGTATATTGCATTTCCACTAAGCGACGAATAATGTCATCACGACTCATTCGATCGCCTTGTACAATATGCAACAACATACTCATATAGGCGTTTGGATCACCCAAACCATAAATTGCAGATACAGAAGCAACAATAATCGCATCACGACGTTCTAATAATGCACGTGTTGCCGAGAGCCGCATTTGATCAATATGATCATTAATTGCTGAATCTTTTTCAATAAATGTATCTGAAGAAGGTACATAGGCTTCGGGTTGATAATAATCGTAATAACTCACGAAATATTCAACCGCATTGTTTGGAAAAAAAGCTTTAAATTCGCCGTAAAGTTGTGCTGCAAGCGTTTTATTATGTGCCATCACAATGGTTGGGCGCTGTGTTTGCGCAATCACATTCGCCATTGTATAGGTTTTACCAGAGCCCGTAACACCAAGCAAAAGTTGATCATGAAGACCTTTATTTATGCCTTCGACTAACTTTGCAATTGCCTGAGGTTGATCCCCAGCAGGTTCATAATTTGTGACAAGTTCAAAGGGTTGACCATCTTGCATACTAAAATTTCTGAAACATATTGACTATTCTATTATGAGGGCAAAATAAAGCCATACAACAGCAATATTATAAATTTACTCATTTAGCTGACTTCGTAAAATTTGAGCTGGCTCATAATTCAACTACGTTACTTTTATCAAATAGGCTTTTGCAATGTATATGCCTTTAATTAAGCTTTTTCCACTTATTTTCTAGATTATTTTATAAAATTATACTTGGTTAAAAACTGGCTTAAAATTAAAATTTGACTAAATATTTCCAAACGATAAATCTTCATAATTTTACTTGACCCTTTCTAAAATCAATAGCAACATGGAAATAAGCCGACTAATTAGATGAAAAATATGACCTACCAATATCATGATGAAAGCATAATCAAAAATTTAGCAGAAGATACGGTTTTTGTATTTGGTAGTAATTTGGCAGGTACGCATCAAGGGGGTGCTGCGAAAACAGCACTACTACATTTCGGGGCAATGAAAGGTGTAGGTCGTGGCTGGTCTGGACAGAGTTTTGCAATTCCAACCATGAACGAACATTTACAACAAATGCCCCTTTCTCAAATACAACATTATATTGATGATTTTAAAATCTATACCAAAAACCATCCAAAAATTAAATATTTCATTACATCAGTCGGTTGTGGTGTTGCAGGTTATAAAGTTGAAGAAATTGCACCGATGTTTAAAAGTATTTCACGTAATGTTATTTTCCCTCAATCTTTCCGTCCTTTTGTTGAAAAAACATTACCAAAACTGACTCAGCACTTATTACAAAGCTTCATTACAGATGACCTTATTTTCAGCTCAGACATACAACAAGCCATCCAAGATTTAGATTTGACCGATGCAGAGAAAAGTTTAGCAACGATTATTCTTAATACACCGATATATCCAGAAGACAGCAATGGACGTGATCGTGAATTTGAAATACAAGATATTCTCCATAATTTAAATGGGAAAATTTTTGATATTGAATTAAATACGAAGACTTCGATGGTTTTTGGTGGCGCAATTTTAGCTTTACTGGAACTCTATCATTTGAATGAAAATGATTTTATTGATGTCTGGAAAGGCCAACGAAATATTGCTCCTCCTAAAGCTGAAAATCATGCAAAACGGTAAATATACATAAAACTATTAAATTAATTTTACAGATTTTAAATTCCCAGTTACATTGCACAGGATTCAATATATAAATTTATAATCCTTACCTTGAGAATAACGATGGATAAATTAGAATTATCAATATTTGATTTATCCCCCATTGCAATGTGGATTCAAGATTTTAGCGGTGTTAAAACTATCTTTGAACAATGGCAAGCTCAAGGTATTCAGGATATTCGGCAATATTTACTTGAAGATCCTGAACGCTTGCACCCTTGTCTTGCTACGATAAAAACAATTCACGTCAATCAAAGTGCTTTAACTTTATACGAAGCTGAAAATATAGAAGAAATTTTACAAAACTTTGCACAGCTACATACAGAAAAAATTAGTGTGCATCATGCACATTTTTTTGCAGATCTATGGAATAAAGAAAAAATTTGCTCAATTCCTGCTATCAATTACACCTGTACAGGTAAACAAATTGATATCCAGCTTCGTGCCAACATCTTGCCTAATTACGAGGAGAATTGGGAGTGTTTACTACTCACAACAGAAAATATTTCAGATTATCAAAATGCTCGACGCTTTGCCGAATCTATTTTCCTCAACTCACCTACTGCGCTTTGGGTGAGAGATTATAGTCATATTAAATTACTTTTTAACCAACTGAAAAAAGAAGGTGTTTATAATCTTGAAGACTATATTTCCCAACATCCTCATTTTGTAAAAAAATGCTTTGAAAATATTAAAAATATTCGGGTAAACCAATCATTGCTAGATCTTTTCAATGCCGATCACGAACAAGATTTTTTTCAACATTTGTGGCACATTTTTAGAGAAACCAGTCAACAAAACTTTCATGCACAATTATTAGCATTATGGGATGGTAAGCATCAACAACAACGTGAATGTGAGTACCAAACGGTCCATGGCGATCTGCTGAATGTTCATGAAAAACTGGTTGTTTTTCCAGACTCACAGCACAATTGGGACACGATACAAATCGCATATACCGACTTTACTAAACGGAAGACCTTAGAAGATCATCTTTTATACATCAGTAAACATGATCAACTCACACAATTATATAACCGCACTTTTTTTAATAATGAAACTTTCTGTATTCAAACACCGCAGCATGCTCCTATTTCATGTATATTTTTAGATATTAATGGCTTAAAAGAAATTAATGATTTATTAGGACACGATCACGGCGATGAAATGCTACGCAGATTCGGTAAAATATTAAAAAATGCAATTAAAAATACCGCTTATTCTGCTTCACGCATTGGTGGTGATGAATTTGTTATTCTTATGCCGAAATCAACTCAGCATCATATTGAAGCATTACTTCGTATGATTCGATTTGAATTAGAAATAGATCAATTAAAAAATCCAGATTTACCGATTCATGTTGCGATTGGATATGCTACAACAGATGACCATAAGAATATTGATGAAATATTAAAGAAAGCAGATCAAACCATGTATAAAAACAAACGAGCTTACTATTTACTCAGTGTAAATAAATAATTCCATCGCTTAGATATTTTTAAAATATCATTCATATGAGTAGTTGATAAATCCATATTTTTTTTGAAAATTAAGTCTCATTATTAATAATAAATACAATTCAAATTACAATTAATATATTTTTATTATTTTAAATCACATATTTTTAAGCTATATTTTCTCTAACATAAAATTTAAAAAACATATGAGAATCCTCCAATGGAGTTTATAAATTATTCGATATTTGATATATCTCCTATTCCAATGTGGCTAGAGGATTATAGTGAAATAAAACAGCTATTTAATGAGTGGAAAAAACACGGCATTTCGGATTTGCGAAGTTACTTAGAAGAACACTCAGATCAAGTTACTCTTTGTGCACATAAGATTAAAATAATACAAGTGAACAAAAAAACATTGAGTCTTTTTGAAGCAAATAATCAAAATCACCTATGCCAAAATCTTAACCTTATCTTTAGACAAGAAATGTTTAAATCTCATATTAATGAGCTGGTTTCACTTTGGGATGGGCATACAGAGTTTTTAAGTACTACTGTTAATTATACAATTTCAGGAAAAAAACTGGATATTAAATTGCGTGGCATTGTTTTACCTGGTTCTGAAAAAAACTTAGACCGCGTTTTAATTACCACAGAAGATATCTCAGATTATCAAAATGCTTGTCGCTTAGAAGAAAAAAATCGCCAACTGGCTGAATCACGTTTTATATATTCACCTACTTCTTTATGGGTTGAAGATTTTAGCCGTGTGAAAAAACGTTTAGACCAATTAAGAGAAATCGGGATTGAAGATTTAAGAACTTTTTTAGATGTGCATCCCGATTTCGTCAAACAATGTATAGAAGACATTATCTTGCTTGACGTAAATCAAGCAACATTAGATTTATTTAAAGCCAATGATAAAGATACTTTATTTAAGAATGTACACAAAATTTTCTCCAACGAAATGTACCAAACTTTTCGTGAACAATTGATTGAATTGTGGAATGGTAAAATTCACCATCAACGTGAAGCGATTAACTACGCACTCGATGGTTCGATTCGTAATGTTCTGCTGCAATTTACCGTGTTTCCGGGTTATGAGCATGATTGGAGTGTCGTTCAAGTCGCTTTAACGGACATTACTGCACGTAAAAAGGCAGAATCTTATTTAGAATATTTAGGTAAGCATGATGTTTTGACCAAACTATTTAATCGTTCATTTTATACAGAAGAGCTTAACCGTTTAGAACGTAGTATTTTGCGCCCTATTTCAGCAATTTTCATTGATATGAATGGCTTAAAAACAATTAATGATGATTTTGGTCATGATGTCGGTGATGATCTACTGAGACGAATGGGTAATATTTTAAATCGAACAATTTCCAATACCAGCTATACAGCATCGCGTATTGGCGGCGATGAATTTGTGGTTATGATGCCAGGAGCCAATCAAAAAACCGTTGAATCCATCATACTAAACGTAGAGGAACTACTCAATATTGATAATCAATATTACGCTTCGCAACCGATTAGCATCGCAATTGGTTATGCAACGACACAGGACCATGAAAATATTGAAAATATGCTCAAACGTGCAGATATGCTCATGTACCAAAAAAAGAAAAATTATTATCAATATTTTTTAGAACATGAACAGTCTTAATATTTTAGTGCCTTCTCGGTGTCAAATGAACAGTCATAAATTACATAAGGTCTTGCCCTAAAATAAAAAACAGACCATAAGGTCTGTTTTTTATTAGCGTTTACCAAATGAACGACGTGTACCACGCGGTGGCATCCATGTTCGATCAGCATATGGCGTTGGTTTTGGACGCATATCTTCAACTTCTTCATCCGCACTTTTTGCATCATTTGCTTGCTTAATTGGAAAAGGTAAATTAACCAAAGGTTTTTTCTTGGGAGTATTTTGGGTGCTCATGTGATTCACTCAATTTAAACTGCCACTATTGTACGGAAATTTACGCTCAGATGCGAGTTCTCATCAGTTTCAGTCAGCAATTGTATTCTCTTCACACAGTATTTTTTAAGTTTCGTGAATTTTTAGTGGCTTTGTTTAGATATTGAACGACGAGTTGCAATATTTTAGGCTATGATAGTGTGCTTTTATTTTTAATCCCTATAAGAAGGAATATAGCCGTGGACGTACGTCTCTCTGATCGTGTAAATGCCATCAAACCGTCCCCTACACTTGCTGTAACGAATAAAGCTGCTGAATTAAAAGCTGCTGGTAAAAACGTTATTGGTTTAGGTGCGGGTGAACCTGACTTCGATACACCACAACACATCAAAGATGCAGCTATTGCAGCAATTAATAATGGTTTTACCAAATATACCGCTGTTGATGGTACGCCAGGGCTTAAAAAAGCAATTATTGCTAAATTCAAACGTGATAATAATCTTGACTATGCTGCAAACCAAATTTTGGTTTCATGTGGTGGTAAGCAATCATTCTTTAACTTAGCACTTGCTTTGTTAAACAAGGGTGATGAAGTTATTATCCCTGCGCCTTACTGGGTAAGCTATCCAGATATGGTGATTATCGCTGAAGGCATTCCAGTTGTCGTGAAATGTGGTGAAGAGCAACGCTTCAAAATCACACCTGCTCAACTTGAAGCTGCAATCACTGACAAAACTCGTTTAGTGGTATTAAACAGCCCTTCAAATCCTACGGGTATGATCTACACTAAAGCTGAATTAGAAGCTTTAGCTGATGTACTCCGTAAATATCCAGAAGTTTTTGTTGCTTCTGACGATATGTACGAACCCATTCGTTGGGATGATGAGTTCTACAACATCGCGACTGTTGCACCAGACCTTTATGACCGTACCATCGTATTAAATGGTGTGTCAAAAGCTTATGCAATGACTGGATGGCGTATTGGTTATGCGGCTGGTCCTGCAAAACTGATTGGCGCAATGAAAAAAATCCAATCTCAATCGACTTCAAACCCAACGTCTATTTCGCAAGTTGCTGCTGAAGCTGCATTGAATGGTCCTCAAGACGTTCTTGAACCAATGATTGAAGCATTCAAACGTCGTCATGATTTAGTGATGGCAGGCTTAAATGACATCAATGGTATTTCTTGCTTACCTGCTGATGGTGCATTCTATGCCTATGCAAACATCAAACCATTAATTCGTGCTAAAGGCTTAAAATCTTGCACAGAATTTTCTGAATGGTTATTGGAAGAAACTGGTGTTGCCGTTGTTCCTGGTGATGCATTCGGTTTAGGTGGTTTCATGCGTATTTCTTATGCAACTGCAGATGAAGTTCTTGTTGATGCTCTTGCACGTATCAAAAAAGCAGCTGATTCAATTGAAGGCGTTGACGCTGCGATTGCCTCAATTGCTGCTGGAAAATAATTTTAAAGAACACTCTCTTTAAAGTAAAAAAAAACCCGCACTCGATGCGGGTTTTTTAATATTTTCAATTTAACTATTTGTCTTCTTCACTGAAAAGATCACCAGAATAATTCCCAGCAACACAATAACTGTCGAAAATATAACTCTTAATCCTACGGGTTCTCCAATGAATAAAGAACCACCAAGTATTGCTAAGCAAGGAACGCTCAACTGAACCGTGCTTGCGGTAATTCGATCTATATGTTTAACAATTGAATACCACAATACATATGCACCGCTTGAGGTTAATCCTCCTGAAATGATGGCGAGTAGGATTCCTTTGTTAGTCATTACTGTATCTTGCTGAAAGAGAGAGCTTGCAATCAATACAATAGGTACAGCAAGTAAGAAATTGGCGAGTGTGCTGGATAATGGATTGTTCATCGTTTTACCTGAAATACTATAAGCAGCCCAAGCCAAACCAGAAATCCCCATGATCAAACTGTAAAATAAACTTGGTGTACTTGCACCTGGTAGCAACAGTATAATAATGCCAACCAAAGCAATACCAACACCTAACCCACGTTTTAAAGTTAGCTTTTCACCATGAAAAATACCATAAAAAATCATGCTTAATTGCACTGTGCCAAACAATAAAAGCGCACCAACACCTGCATCAATTTTGATATAAGCATAGGAAAAAGCCAAAATATACACTGCAAGGAATATTGAGTTTTTAATATTCCATTCAATTTTGACTCTCCGTGTACTCAACAGCCACAATATCAATAAAACAACTGCCCCTGAGCTCACACGGATCAAGCTAAAACTTATCGGATCAATCAGTCGATCTGCTAATGCTAAACGACACAGAACGGAATTTGCAGCAAAGGCGATCATTGCCAGTGATATTTTTAAGAACATTGCTGAACATCCATTTTCAACGATATTGCTACAATCAATATAGATAGCTGATTTTATTTGATATATCTAATCCTTATATCTGATGTTCTAAATCAATAAATTTGTTATCTTTCTTTTATTCTTGCGCAACACTTGTAAATAAAGCAATTACATCCGCTTCAGTCAGTTTCTTTGTTTCATTACTAAAACTATAAAACGTTGGTTTATGGTCTATATAAATTTCCAAATCTAATTTCAAATCATTTGGAGCTTCATCTAATGAAAACGCATTGATATTGCAATAACTGTGATCTTTCATCCGCCAAAATAAGTTTGTTCCGCAGTTGTTGCAAAAGCCTCGCTCACCCCATTCGGAAGAATAATATATCTTCAAATGCTGCTGTTTTAAGAACTGCAACGTTCCTCTCTTCACATCAATGGTCATAATCACACCACTGGTCTGCCGACGACAGATTGAACAATGGCAAATGTGAACATCATGATTACTCAACTCAACTTGAAATATTGTTTCACCGCATAAACATTGCCCTTTCATTACTCGCTTACCTTTTTATGAATTGAATACTTAAATTGATCATTTTTTAGCTTAAATTACGATACTTTTTGAATAAAAGTAGATGAATTGATTAATTCTTAATTAAACTTAACATTTACATCAATTTTCATTTGAATTTTTTAATTAATTAGGATTAGACTATAAATACAATAACTTAAATATAATACTTGGGAAATATGCGTTATAAAATTATTGATGTTTATAAACTTCATAATATTCAAAGGTATATTGCAAAATGTTTAAAGCCACATTCACCACTATATATTGTGATTGAGAGCCCGAGAACACTTTGTAAAGAACTCGATATTATTGATGTAAATTTTGAAAAATCACTGACGACTTGGGCGACAGGTGAAAAAATAGCATTAAAGATCATTCATCAAACTGATCATTTTGAAAAATTTTATGAATCTGAACACTAAAACTGACTTATAAAACCATTAAAATAATTTGACTTTGCTTGATAGATCACCATATTTTAACAATTAAGTTCCTTTTTAGAACTTTTAATTAAAGGTTTATTTATGAAACATCCAAAAGAAATGACAGGTCTAGAATTTTTAGAAGCAATGGTTGCAGGGCATATTCCACGTGCTTCGATCAGCGAAACGATTCCTATGGATTTATATGAAATTTCAAATGGTACGGCTATTTTTAAAGTGAGAGCCGATCAACGCCATTTAAACCCACTAGGCGGTGTGCATGGTGGGTTTGCTGCAACAGTATTAGATTCTGCAACAGGCTGCGCAGTTCATACCACTTTAGAAGCTGGAGTAGGCTATGGTACGATTGATTTGAATGTGAAAATGTGTCGCCCAATACCAAAAGACAAAGAATTACTTGCGATTGGCACATTGATTAATCTGAGTAAAAATTTAGCTATTTCGGAAGGTAAACTGATTGATGGAGATGGCAAATTGTATGCACATGCGACCGCAACGTGCATGATTATTCGTCAATAATAATGACATCATCGTATAAAGAATATGATGATGTAAATTAAATACAATTTATGTGAATAGATTACCAAACAGCAAAAAATGGACATTATTTAAAGCTAAATTTAACTAAATTTTTGGTGGTGTTCTAAATTAGACCTCTTTCATCGGCTAAAATTTAAACAGGTATGACTTTTGATTTATAAGGGATTGCGTAAATCGAAAATGACTAAAAATACTGCTTAACTAAGAGGCCTAATACGCTTATGGTTTCATACTCGCCAATCTGATTCCTGTTTTCAATCGTCCAGCATTGCTCTATTTTTTGTCGTTAAGTTAAATTTAGCATTAAATTCTAATAAATTTCTAAAATATTCAGTCTGATACAAAGGACTCATTTGGTGAAAATACTGTAGTATTTCTGCTCTTTTCTCTTGGTATAATCCAGTTTCTACCCATGAATATTCCTGCTGAATCTGTAGCTCATATTCTGCAAAGCGTGATTTTGAACTCCCCAAAATGGCAAGATCAATATCCAGTAAATAGTTTAAATCCTGATCTTGTGAAGGTTGATGCTTCTTCGTTTCGACTATCCAATCATAAACTTTCTGAATAGTTGAATTTTCAAATAATAATGCGCAATGCTGTTTCAGCAATTCAGCACTTTCTTCTTCATTGTCAGAAGCTTGTGGATCATATACAGCGTCATGAAACCAAATTGCTAACTCTACAGCGACAGGGTCATTCAATTGATTTTTAACTTGATGAAATAAATTTAAGCATTCCACAATATGTTGAATGGTATGATAATAACGTTGTTGCTCAGAATAAGCGGCGAATAAGAGCTCATATAAATTTTCTATAATCTTTTTATCCAAATGCAACCCATCAGCAAACTGCATCCAATAATGGTGAAACAATTCGATCTCTTTCTGCATTGGAGAATCCTTTAAAGTACACCTTTTAGGTGCTAATAAGATTTTATGGATAGCTGAAAGTATAATTCGGTCACTTTCTATTACTATGATTTATTAGTAAATAGATTTTATGGCTTTGAACATTTTGACTATAAAAAATTTGATAGGCTGAACATTCTTAAACTCGATTAAATTGATTTTTTGATGGAACATGTTTGATTTATATCTAAATAATGTAGGTTAGTATGACTAGTATTTATATTATTTATTAAACGAATCTACACAATACACTCTTTCGTAACGATGTAGATTCATCTGAAATTTCGACTACATTAAGCCGCTTTTTCATCTCGTTTAAACACTAACTCACCCTTCAATGAACTTTTAGCATCAAAATAATAACCATCGACATTAAATGATTTCAAATCGTCTATTTTTTCAGCTTTATTCTGAATGATGTAACGCGCCATTAAACCACGAGCTTTTTTAGCATAGAAACTAATGACTTTATATTGACCATTTTTCTGATCTAAGAAAACAGGTTTAATAATGTCTGCATTAATTTTAGATTCTTTAACAGATTTATAATATTCGTCTGAAGCAATATTGACTAAAACATTAGAGCCAGCTTGCGCTAAATCTTCATTGATCAAATGGATAATTCGATCACCCCAGAAGTCATATAAATTCGTGCCACGCTCATTCTTTAAACGTATACCCATTTCCAAACGATACGGCATCATTAAATCTAAGGGACGCAATAAACCATATAATCCAGATAAGCTACGTAAATGATTTTGTGCAAAAGCTAAATCATCGTGCGACAAGCTATAAGCATCTAAGCCTGTATAAACATCGCCTTTAAATGCAAAAATGGCTTGGCGAGCATTGGCAAAACTAAAATCAGCATCCCAATCACGGAAGCGTTCGACATTCAAATTGGCAATTTTTTCACTGACACTCATCAATTTCGAGATTTCAGTCGCAGACATTTTACGACTTAGGTCTATTAGCTGTTGAGATTGATCAAGCAGTCTTGGTAAAGTGTGCACATCGGTTGGGAGTGTAGATTCGTAATCGAGCGTCTTAGCAGGGGAAATTAAGGCGAGCATGGTCTTCCTGATCAAAAAATAACTAATCAAACTATAACAGTCAGAATATTTTAATTCCAATTCGTGTTTTCTGTGAGCAGAATCGGTAAACTATAACACTTCCCTGCATTTGATCGTTTAAATTATGTCCGAACAACTGTTCATTCAAGGTACAGGCGGCAAAATTGAAATTTTTGTCGACTATCCTCTGGGCGAAGTAAAAGGATTTGCTGTCGTTTGTCACCCTCATCCACTACAAGGTGGGACTCCTCAACATAAAGTTCCAGCGCTACTCGCACAGATTCTGGCTGAACAAGGTTGCATCGTTTATCGCCCAAGTTTCCGTGGCTCAGGTCAAAGTGAAGGTATTCACGATGAAGGCTTTAGCGAAACTGATGATATTTTAGATGTCATTAGGCATGTTAGACAATTACACAAAAGTCTACCCTTCTATGTCGCTGGATTTAGTTTTGGTGCACATGTAATGGCGAAAGCGTATCACGCTTTACCTGACGAAATTAAGCCTAAACAAGTGATTTTATGTGGCTTACCAACATCTACTGTAGATGGTGTGCGTAACTATGTTACCCCTGCGATTAAAGGTGACATTCTATTTGTACATGGTGAAGCAGATCCAACCACTAAATTGACTGACTTGTTAGAATGGGCTAAACCACAACGCCATATCATTACAGTTTTACCTGGTGCAAATCACTTTTTCACTGGATATTTAAAACAGCTTAGAATTGCCATTTCGCGCTTCTTACTCGTTCCTTAAAAATCATCCAAGGCTGAATCATTCAGCCTTTTTTAATCTTTCGATAAACATTTTTTTAATTTATTCGGCTATTGATAATTGCATGGTTTTCACTCTTACTACAACCTAAAATCCATATAAATTATGACAATCAAATTATTGGTTCGTATTTAATATAACTTTAAACTTCTGCTTATCAATATCTATATTGCCAATAAAAAAATCGCTCTCATCACTTCATGCACATTGCTCTTATCTGTTTATTCAATTCATTTTTTACCTTTATTTGGCGCAATATGTGAATATTCTATAAATAATAAAGTATATAATCAAAGCCTTAGCTAATGACTATTTTTATTAAAGGGATTTTATGAAATTTTTTTTAGGGGCTATCGGCATCTCATTACTGAGTTCAATCACTTTTGCAGATGACATTACAGGAACTTGGCGCTACATGGATGATAAAACTGGCGAAGCCAAAGGATTGGTTAAAATAGAGAAACAAAATAATGGAACTTTTGCAGGTACTGCACTTAAAGCCACACCACGCCCCGGCTATACAGCGAAAGAGTTTTGTACCAATTGTCCTGCCCCTTATACCAATAAACCAATCATTGGGTTACAAGTTATTTCTGGTTTAAAAACAACAGACCAAGTCAACTATACGGACGGTAAAATCCTCGATCCTGTTTCTGGAAAACTGTACAGCTTAAAAGGTCGAATGAGTCCAAACGGCAAAAAACTATTCCTTCGTGGCTATTTAGGTATTTCTGCTGTTGGTCGTAGTCAAACTTGGCTGCGTGTGGAATAAAGAATATTTAGCCACAACACAAATGACAGTCTAATATTTATCGGACTGTCATTATTTATAATTTTAACTAATCAACACTGTTTAGAATCTACGATTAATGACTTATTTTCACGAGCATCCAAAGAATATAAAACTCAGTGAACAATTGGAAAATTATTTATCTAAAAAAATCAATTATTTCATCATCAGACGACTCATCATTAAAAAATTACTTTATGACTCATCTATTACATTAACTTTATAAATTTGAGAATCCATAAAATAAGCATACTCATATTCACCACTTAACTTACGGTGATAACTCATATTAATTTAACTTTTCAACTCAAAACCACTGAATGTATCATCCTCTTTTAATGCGTTTTCAACAGCATTGGCAAGCTGTTTAATCAAACTCTGTGTTTCAATTTTTTTAAACCACACTTGTTCTTCATCTACATGCGCAGAAATTTGACAGGTTAATAGACCATCTTCATTTAAACGACAATTTACACCTAAACCAATCGGGTGATTTTCCACACTCACGGCAAGCTTCTCTTCTGAATGGGTACTTTCAGCTTTAAAACCATATTGAGCAAGTTGCTTAGACAATAAATTTGTCACGTATTGCTGTGTCACATGGCAAGCATTTTCACCATGTGAATCTTGCTTAACATGATTTTCACAGTTCGCTGTAAATTGTAATGTTCTCATTGCTTCATCCAAAAGACTTTGTTTTTCTATGGTTTTAGAATAAGCAATAAAAACAAAACAGCCAAGCATTTGCCTGGCTGTTGTCGAACAAATATACAAAAATTAGACCAAAGATTGGGATAGTTTCGTATCAGCGTTCTTTCATAAATCAGAAATAAGTTATGAAAGTTATCGACTGAGTGAAAATATTTATTCAGTTACCTGAATCGTTAAACCTGCTTGAGTCGCCAACTGTGTAAAAGTTGGAAAACTGGTTGCAACTGTTTCCGTACCAATAATTTTAATTTCACCAGAAGTACGTAAACCCGCCATTGAAAAACTCATGGCAATACGATGGTCATGGTGCGATTCAATTTCACCACCAGTGAAGATTGTACTCCACTCGCCTGATTTACCCTTACCTTCAATAATGATGCCATCTTCAGTTGGTGTGCAATCAATACCCATGGTTTTTAAACCATCAGCCATCACCTGAATACGATCCGATTCTTTAACACGTAATTCAGCAGCACCTGTCAAAATAGTCTGACCTTCTGCACATGCCGCAGCAATGAATAATGATGGAAACTCATCAATCGCCAATGGCACTTGATCTTCTGGCATGTGGATGCCTTTGAGTGTACGTGTACCACGAATACGAATGTCTGCAATCGGCTCACCGCCTGCAATACGTTCATTTTCAACAGTTAAGTCAGCACCCATTTGTTTCAGAATCTCAATCACACCTGTACGCGTTGGGTTAATACCCACCGCTTCAAGAGTCACATCTGAACCTTCAGTAATCGCTGCACCGACCATAAAGAACGCTGCAGAAGAAATATCCGAAGGTACCTGAATTTCTGTAGCGACTAATTTACCACCGCCTTGTAGCGAAATACGATTGCCTTCCGTTTTTACCTCATAACCAAAAGCACGCAACATACGCTCAGAGTGGTCACGAGTAGGCTCTGGTTCAGTTACAGATGTTTCACCTTCAGCCCATAAACCTGCCAAAAGAATCCCTGATTTTACTTGTGCAGAAGCCATTGGCAAATCATAGTGAATGCCTTTTAAATTTTGCGCACCTGTAATCGAGATTGGCGGTGTACCACGTTCACCAGTGGTCTGAATCTGTGCACCCATTTCACGTAAAGGCTTCGCTATACGCTCCATCGGACGTTGAGACAATGACGCATCACCTGTCATAACAGAATCAAATTGCTGTGCAGACAACATGCCTGAAAGCAAACGCATCGATGTACCTGAATTACCCATATATAAGGCAGTTTTTGGTGCTTTTAACCCATTGATACCGACACCATGAATGGTCACTTCACCATTTTTCGGCCCTTCAATGCTCACCCCCATATCGCGGAACGCTTGCAAGGTTGCAAGAGCATCTTCACCTTCAAGGAAACCTGTCACATGCGTTGTGCCTTCTGCAATCGCACCAAACATAATGGAGCGATGTGACACAGATTTGTCACCCGGCACGGTAAATTTACCCTTAAATGTCTTCTCACCTGGCAAAATGGTAAATTGTTGTGTCACCTTATTTTTCTCCATTAAAGGTTTTTGAGCGAGCATATGATTGAAATGCTGACGTGCAGCTTGTGCATGTCCGAGCAACCCCATCAAGGCTTGTGAATCTTCATTTTCAATGAGCTGACGTAAAGTGGCAAGCTGTGCCTCAAAACCATCAACCGCATTTAAAATTGCTTTTTTATTGGCAAAAAATATGTCATGCCACATTTGCGGATCACTGGCTGCAATCCGAGAAAAATCACGAAAACCACCCGCAGCATAACGGAAAATATCAAAGTTATCTTCACGATTCGCGAGTTGTTCCACCAAATTGAATGCCATTAAATGTGGTAAATGACTGGTATGTGCAAGCACTTCATCATGCTTAGCCACATCCATACAAATCACTTCGGCTTTCGCAGCTTGCCAAAGCTGAATCAGCTTATTCACTGCCCAATCTGCACTACTTGGTAATGGCGTGAGAATCACTTTGTGATTGGCAAATAAATCAATTTTACCTGCATGTACGCCAGTATGTTCCGCCCCTGCAATAGGATGCCCTGGAACAAAACCAACTGGAAGCACATCACCAAAAACGGCTTTAGCTGCATCGACCACATTACCTTTGGTACTACCGACATCCGTGATAATGCAATTTTCAGACAGATATGGCTGAATACTTTCAAGTGCTTTCTGTGTTGCACGTACAGGCAATGCCAAAACCACTAAATCCGCATCTTTTACCGCATCGGCTGGATGAGTAAATCCTTCGGAAATAATACCAAGTGCTTTAGCATCATCCAGTGTTTTTTGCGAACGTGTCGACGCAACGATAGTGTTCGCTAAATTTTCAGCAACCATCACCCGAGCTAAACTTGAACCAATCAGTCCCAGTCCGATAAATGCAACTTTATTAAATAAAACCTGTGACATTACGATTCTTTTATCCTTCGCAATTCACAATTAAAGTACAGCGATTGGGTAAGAACCCAATACACGAACTTCTTTAACCAATGGACGAATTTCTTCAATCGCTGCTTTGACATTATCCTGTTCCACATGACCTTCAAGGTCAATAAAGAATACATATGCCCATTTTTCGGGTAATGCAGGACGAGTTTCAATACTGGTTAAACTTATATTATGTTTTGCAAATGGCGCAAGAATTTCCAATAAAGCTCCTGCACGATCATGTGCAGAAATCAATAATGAAGTCTTGTCATTACCACTTTGTGGCACTTTTTCACGACCAATCACTAGAAAACGTGTGGTGTTTTCAGGATTATCTTCAATATTGCCATGCAGAATTTCTAGATCATAAATACTTGCTGCAACATCCGATGCAATCGCTGCCGAATGCCATTCATTACGAATACGACGTGCTGCTTCTGCATTTGAACTAAGTGCCACACGCTCCACACCTGGATAATGTGCATCTAACCATCCACGACACTGCGCAAGTGTTTGCTGATGTGCATAAATTTGTTTAATACTGTCTTTACGGGTATTCGAAGAAATTAAAAATTGATGATGAATACGCAATTCAACTTCACCAATCACATTCAAATGTGATGCTTTAAAACAATCCAAAGTATGATTGACCATACCTTCAGACGAATTTTCCACAGGTACTAAACCATAGTGAGCACTACCTGCTTCCACTTCACGGAATACTTCGTCAATGGTTGGCAATGGGCGGACTACTGCATCCTGACCAAAATGTTTTAATACAGCAGAATGAGTATACGTCCCCACTGGACCTAGAAAAGCAATACTTTGTGGTGCTTCCAATGCCAAACAAGCCGACATAATTTCACGGAACAAACGTGCCATTGTGGTATCTGACAATGGCCCCTCATTGCGTTCCATGACATTGCGTAACACCTGAGCTTCACGTTCAGGACGATAAAACAACGGATTCTCTTCAGATGCAAATTTCGCTTTTGCAACCGCTTCAGCCAGTTTAGCTCTGCGATTAATGAGTTGCTGAAGTTGTTGATCTACAGAATCAATATCTTCACGGATTTTTGAAAGATCGAGAGAAGTCGTGTTTTGATCATCGTTGATCATTGTTATATCGCCCTATTGAATTCGAGAATTGATCGAAAATTTAATATTAATGCCATTATATAATGACGAATCATCAATATTTAAACGTTAAACAGTATAACAATAGTTCGCCTGTATTTGTTGTGCAATACGCCTTTTATATAGACAACCTTAAAAAATGCTCGAATGCAGCATTTTTATCCACTTCTTTAAAGATTTCATTGATAAATACTTAAAAATTTTCCCGATGAGAAAATAATAAAGCATGTCTAAATATTGTTGTAAGCAGGTTGATATTTAGATTACTTTTTATCACCTTAGGTTACAAAGCAGTTGTAGAGTCATATAAAAAACGCTTTAACATAAATAGTTAAAATGCCGTATGAGAATTAAAATGAATAAACGGATTGCAGTTTTGGTTACACATGATTTTGAAGATACAGAATATCATCATCCTGTCGAGGCATTTCGTGCGGCAAGTCATAGTGTACGCAACATTGAAAAAACCGCAGGTAATATTGTTTATAGCAAACAGCGTCGTTCTTCTGTCAGTATCGATCATGGTGTGGAGGACATCTGTATTCATGATTTTGATGCGCTGATGATACCTGGTGGAAAATCACCACATTTACTCAAAGATGATGAGCGATTCATTGATTTTTTACGTTGTTTTGCCAATGCCCAAAAACCCATATTCCTGTGTTGCGCGAGCCCTAAATTACTCATTGACGCACAACTCGCGATTGGACGACGACTGACTTCTATTCAAGATATTCTAGATGATCTGAAACTTGCAGGTGCGGTACTATTTGACCGTGATGTAGTAAATGATAATAATTTGTATATTTCTTCACGTTCTACGCAGGAGCTGCCTGTTTTTATTAATGAATGTTTAAATGTATTGAGAGCCTGATTCATTAACCTTATAAATTAACAATAAAAAATTCTGTTTGATTGAAAATAAAAAAGGCTTCCTCTCATTTACTGAAATGGAAGCCTCTTTAAATATATCAATGTTTTCTTAGCGACCTAGAATCCCACGAGCGACAATTTCTTTCATAATTTCATTGGTTCCGCCATAAATACGTTGAATACGCGCGTCAACAAAGAAACGTGAAATTGGATATTCAGTCATATAACCATAACCACCAAACACTTGTAGCAGGCTATCGATGATTTTCATCTGCATATCTGTACTAAAGCTTTTTAATGCAGCAGCAGTTTCTACATCCAATTTGCCTTGTTTATATAAAGCTAAATTTTGGTTATAAAAAGCAGCAGTTGCTAACTCATCAATTTTAGCCTGTGCCATGACAAAACGAGTATTTTGGAAACTACCAATCGCTTGACCAAATGCCTGACGCTCTTTCACATATTGTGTTGCAATATCGAGTGCGCCACGGATTGCACCAAGTGCAGTTGCAGCAATCGCTGTACGTTCACGTGGTAATTCTTGCATTAAATAAGCAAAACCATGCCCTGCATTTCCTAATAATTGATTTGCAGGTACTTTGACATTGTCATAGAACAGTTCAGAAGTATCTTGAGAATGTAGACCAATCTTGTCTAAGTTTGTACCTTTTTTAAAGCCTTCCAAATGCGTATCGACCAATAATAGTGACACACCTTTTGCACGTGCTTGCGGATCAGTTTTAGCAGCAAGTACCACTAAATCTGCATGCTGACCATTAGAAATAAAGGTTTTAGAACCATTTAACAGATAATGATCACCGTTTAAAATTGCAGATGAACGCATAGATTGTAAATCTGAACCTGCACCTGGCTCAGTCATACCAATTGCACCAACCACTTCACCTGTCACCATTTTAGGTAACCAATGCTGTTTTTGTTCTTCGCTAGCAATATGTAAAATATAAGGTGCCGCAATTTCTGAGTGACATGAAATTGCGGTAGACAATGAACCATAGCCTGCGCGCGCAGATTCTTCTACGAGCATTAATGAATATTCTGTTGGAACACCGTAGCCACCATACTCTTCAGGCACATCAACACATAAATAACCATTTTCACCTAAAAGTGTCCATACCGAACGTGGCATGATGCTTTCTTTTTCCCATTTTTCATAATGAGGGGCAATATGCTCATTCATAAAGCGTTTAAAATTATCACGAAAAAGTTCTAAATCTGCATCATATGCCAACATGTTATATCCCTTTGAAACTAAGTTTTTGATTTTATGATCATCAACATCCTAATCATTTTTGAGTTGATTGTCATGATCGCATGAGGTCATTTTTTTAAAGAAGATGTATTAATGAGCAAAGAATATTTGCAAAAAAAAAAGAGTAATTAGCATTAGCCAATTACTCTTTAAAGTTTAGATTCAACTAAAAGCTCATTTTTAATTGAAAATAAGTTTCGTTTTAAAACTTATTGTCTCTAAACATTGGCAATGATGAATTAAGTTTAGTCACTTCATTCATCAACTTATTCACCACCGAAGGGATGAAAGCATCTGCCATTTGTGCTGCTTGTAAGCCTAACTTTTCACCTAAAGTCGGTTTACGACGTGTTTGAATCACATATACGTCATTCTGTGGCAATAATCCAAGTACGTATTCATCAGAAGTTTGTAATTTATCGACTAGATTTAAATTACGTGCATCTTCACCATACCAATGCTCACCTGTAGCCACCTTTTCAACATTGAGCTGAGGGCGATATTTCTCTATGAAATGTTTGAATAATTGGTGTGTTTGCTGTAACTCTTCTTCAAATTTTGCTTTGCCTTCTGGTGTATTTTCACCAAACATTGTCACAGTACGTTTGAACTGACCTGCTGTATACAACTCAAAATCGACATGATGCTCTTTTAATAAGCGATTAAAATTAGGTACTTGAGCCACTACACCAATTGAACCAACCACAGCAAATGGTGCAGAAATAATTTCATTTGCAATACAGGCCATCATATAACCACCGCTTGCTGCAACTTTATCGACACAAATGGTTAGATTAAAACCTGCATCACGCAGACGAACCAATTGCGCAGCAGCAAGACCATAACCGTGTACCATACCGCCGGGGCTTTCTAAACGAACTACCACACGATCTCGCCCAGATTTAGCCGTTGCTAAAATCAAAGTGATTTCTTCACGTAAATTTTCTACTGCTGAAGCTTGAACATCACCTTTAAAATCTAAGATATATATCTTTTGATTGTTCTTTTTTCTCGCACGTGACTCTTTTAGAAGCTGTTGTGAAAGTTGTAATAACTCTAATTTTGATGAGGTGGTTTGTGCAATTTTTTTTCTTTGTTCATTAATTCGAGCATTTAAATGGCTAATGCGAATTTCTGCTGGAACTTTAGGTAAATGAAATAACATATATTTTATAATCTCAAAAATTTAAGGAATCCGTTGTCACTAACATGCGGACAACGTAGTAAAATTTCAATGCAATTTTTAAAAATATTCATATTTATAACAATATTCATCAATGAGCCTATTTTCAGGGCTAGACAAAAATTGATAAATTCACCCCTTCTTTAGCTCAAATTTGCTATGCTGCTTATCTCTTTTTATTCATTCCGTTAGAATTTTTCTAACCACCACATTAAGATACTTTCAACGTCATATGTTAAGTGTCTATTTGTTTAATTTTATTTTACAAAATCAAGGTTTTATATGTCTCAGGCAACTGCCAAAGCTTCTGCAAATAATTTTAATAAAGATGCAAAGTCGAATGACTCTGCACAGCAATTAAAAGAATTTCGTACGCCACCTCATAACTTGGCGATTGAACAAGCTGTGCTTGCGGCATTAATGACTGTTGCGGAATCTTTTGAACAAGTCAGTGATACGTTAAACGAAAATGATTTTTATGCCACCCGTCATAAATATATCTTCCGTGCCATTGAAAAGCTTGCTCAAGAAAGCTCGCCTTATGACGCTGTTTTGGTCAATGACTGGTTAATTAAACAAAACCTGCTTGATGCAGTGGGTGGTGAAGAATATTTAATGCAATTGATGGCGGATTCACCATCGAGCTTTTACAACCTAGAAACCTATGCCACTAAAATTAAAGAATTTGCGACTTTAAGAAATATGATTAAAGTGGGTAATGAAATTTTGCAAAATGCGTATGACACCAAAGGTCGTGAAGTTAGCGAAATTTTAGATTTAGCTGAAACCAATATTTTCTCTATTGCAGAACAACATAATAATAATGCCAAAGCACAAGGTCCAAAACCGATTACCTCTGTTGTTGCGGATGTCTTTGACAAGCTGAATGAACTCTCTCAGATGGAAGGTAGCATCACAGGTTTAACTACTGGCTTTACAGAGTTAGACAATAAAACCTCGGGTATGCAAGCAGGTGACATGATTATTGTCGCTGCGCGTCCATCTATGGGTAAAACGACACTTGCCATGAATTTAATCGAAAGTGTGTTATTTAACTGTGACTTACCTGCTTTGGTTTTCTCTATGGAGATGCCTGCAGATTCAATTGCCATGCGTTTAATTTCAGCTTACGGAAAAGTCCATCAAGGGCACTTACGTTCAGGTAAATTAGATGGCGATGAATGGTCTAAAGTCACTGGAACAATTCTACAATTGCAAGAAAAGCATTTGTATATAGATGACTCTTCTGCACTACCGCCAACAGAATTACGTGCTCGTGCACGCCGTATTGCCAAACAACACGGCGGAAAACTGGGCTGTATCATGGTCGATTATCTTCAGCTCATGAAAGTTCCAGGCATGGGCGATAACCGCGTTGGTGAGATTGGTGAAATTTCACGCTCACTTAAAGCACTTGCTAAAGAAATGATGTGCCCTGTTATTGCACTTTCCCAGTTGAATCGTGCTCTGGAAAACCGTCCAAATAAACGTCCTGTAATGTCTGACTTACGTGAATCTGGTGCAATCGAGCAGGATGCCGATTTAATCATGTTTATTTATCGTGATGAAGTTTATAACAAGGAATCCAAAGAAGCGGGGACTGCGGAAATTATTATTGGTAAACAACGTAATGGCCCAATTGGTACGGTTCGCCTAGCATTTGAAGGACAATACACACGTTTTAGTAACTTATCACCTGAGTACTATGCTCAGTATCAAGACGAAGAATAATTTTACTGAATAAAACCTCTTATTCTGTAATTTTGATCATGATCAGTTAAGATTTTAAAATCCTCCTTTTCTAGGGAGGATTTTTTATTATCTAAGATGAAGTCCTCACCAATAAATTTATACTCTTAGACAGTTATCTGATTAGACGCTTATTCAATGGCAGTATAATCCGTGCTTGCCTCTAATTATGCAAGCCAACTAAAGACTCTATTATCAAATAGTTCATGTGAGACGTTCAATACAACTACGAACAAATTGCATAGTGTAAAAACGCACTTTTTTATAATAAAAATAAAGTTTGATATTTTTACAAATCATCTAGTAATTACATGATTAAAACTTTACCAATTCAAGATATAAAAGTAATTAAAAACATAAATGCTTGTGTTTATTTAGACGTGATAGGTCTACAATATTTGCGGTTTCAAGGTCATGTTTACTTTAAAGTCATAAAGTTGATGTGTTATTACTTTGATTCAATACTTTGTATTTTCTACATAATCAAATCTCTGTGATCCCCAAGGAGTACTAGAGTGCGCCAAGCAACAGTTTATATTGATAGCTCAGCACTGCAATATAATTTAAACCGTGTCAAACAACTTGCCCCAAACGCTAAAATTATAAGTATGGTCAAAGCCAATGCTTATGGACATGGAGTTAAAGACTGTCTAGCCGCCTTAGCCAGTACAGATGCCTTTGGTGTCGCCTGCCTTGAAGAAGCTTTGGAAATTCGTGAATTAGGTTATTCACAGCCCATTACGCTGATAGAAGGTATATTTAGTGCCGATGAAATGGCTGTTGTTATTGCAAATAATCTTGAAGTAGTTGTACATCATCAACTACAACTCGATTGGTTACATGCCCATAAAGATGCATATATTGCCAAGAATTTAAAAATTTGGGTCAAACTGAATAGTGGCATGAACCGCCTGGGCTTTAAAGTTTCTGAAATTATTGAAATCATTCATACACTAAAAGCTGAAGGTTTTACCTGTGTATTGGCGATGCACTTTGCCAATGCAGATACCGAAAACCATCCTTTGAATGAGCAACAAAAAAATCAATTTTTAGATGTAAAAGAAGCATGTGCGCCCATTATGGCTTCATGTTGTAATTCTGCTGCTATTTTTAAATGGCCAGAACTTAATTTTGATTTTGTCCGCCCAGGGATTATGCTCTATGGTGCATCACCTTTTGCAGACCAATCTGCCAATGATTTAGACATTAAACCCGTCATGACGTTTACTGCTGAAATTATTGCTTTAAACCACATTCAAGCTGGTGAATCTGTAGGCTACGGCTCAACTTTTGTCGCAAAACAAGACATGGATATTGCTATAGTTTCAATTGGTTATGGTGATGGATATCCACGTGCATTTCCAAAACAGAACTATGTCGTCATTGACGGTCAAACAACTCCAGTCGTGGGTCGTGTCGCCATGGATATGATCGCAATTGATGTAACTGGTTTAAATGCATCTTTAGGTACACCAGTCGAATTGTGGGGCAAAAAACGTTTAGTCGATGCTGTTGCAGAAGCCAATGGTACAATTGGTTATGAATTATTGTGCCGCATGACTCATCGTCCGCTTCGTAAGCAAATCTAAATTTCTCTTACATGGTTAATTTATAAAATATTATCAATAAAAAATCCAAGCATTGGCTTGGATTTTTTTCTTTAAGTATCTGAATAAATAGGTATTTACAGAAAAATGTACGATTAAAAATCTAAGTTAATATCACTACACTTATTTAAAAAAATCTTCAGTCGGTTTTGGAATATCCAATAAGCTGCGACGCAAAGCATCTGACCATTGTTTACTAATACTTTGGAAGTAAGGATCATCTTCTGTAATACGCTTCCCTTCTGGAATCACCAAACTATCTTTTGTATAAACCAAAGCATCTAAAGGCAAACCGACTGAAACATTTGAACGCAATGTTGAATCAAAAGAAATCAATGCACAGCGTACCGCTTCATCCAACGGCATATCATAACGTAACGCACGATCTAAAATTGGCTTACCATATTTGCTTTCACCAATTTGAAAATACGGCGTATCACTGGTTGCGGAAATAAAATTACCTTGCGGATAAATATTATAGAGCTGCATTTCTTCGCCCTTTATTTGTCCACCGACCAATAAACTACAGAAATAATTACTTTGCTCTTGCGTGTCATCTGTGACATCGGCAATCACTTTACGCAAAGTTTGTCCAATTAGACCTGCTGCTTCAAACATTGTATTTACACTATACAAATTAGGTTCTTGGCGGAGTGTAAGTTGATTCTCAAGATGACCGATGACTGCTTGTGTCGTTGCCAGATTACCCGATGTTTGGATACAAATAAATCGCTCACCTGCCGTTCCAAAAGTATATAACTTTCGAAATACAGAGATATGATCAACACCTGCATTGGTACGTGTATCACTAATAAATACCAGCCCATCTTTGAGTCTTAACGCACAGCAATATGTCATGGAGCTACCTTTTCAACTCAGATTTGAAGCAAATCACACTTTTATATCTTTTATTTTATTCATCATTTTCACGATTAACAAGCCAGAACTTGCACTATAGAGTACATCGTTTCTATACCGCCCTGATCACGAACCCCTCGTACTGGTGCGACGTCCCAGTAATCACGCCCAACAGCAACATAAACGTGCGAGTCGGGTTGGAATAATTGATTACTTACATCAACTACATGCCATTGTCCCTCTAAATAAATTTCTGCCCATGCGTGACTGGCTAAATGTGATTGATTATTGACATATAAATAACCAGACACATAACGCGCAGGAACGGCTAAAGCTTTAGCCATCGCCAAAAACACATGACTATGATCCTGACACACACCTAGTTTAAGAGAAAATGACTCCATTGCCGTATGTGTCACAGAAGTACTCGCACTGATATAAGGCATATAATTCAACAGTGCTTCAGCTAGTTTCTGAAAATTTGCTAAATTAATAATCGGAACATATTTTTTCGCAAATTCAAACATTTCAGAATTGCATAAAGTTGCTGTCGTTGGCTGCATAAAGAGTATCGGCGATAGCTGATCTGCAACCCCATATGTATGATTTAAATTAATTTCGACAATACCTTGCGCCATAATCAACATATTTTGATACGGCTCAGTCTGAGTACTGGTCAACCAAACATTATCAAAAGCATCTTTTTTATGCTGTGTTTCTCCAGGCACGCTCACATTCCATGAATGTACCTGTTGATGGTCATTGGTCTGTGGCACCATCTTTATATATTGAATGCTGTTTTTAGCCCAATCGGAATATTGATAATTCGTTTGGTGATTAATCATCAATTTCATAGGCGAACCAATTCAAATAATGAACCAATATGATCACTAAAGTGATAATAACTCATACTATTCGGTTGCTTTTTACATTCTTCCCAAGCTTCTGGCAGACTAGTCATACCTTGTTGATCTAAACTTTCAATTAAACCATCTAATTCTTGTACCGTTTTTTCAGCACCTTGTTTTAATCGAATTTGACGGTCTAATTGCTCCATTTTCTGACCTAAGCTAAAAAATAAAAACAACAATTCATCTTCTTCAGTTTCTAAAACATCATTACATTCTTCGCATACATCACAAATAAATCCTGCATTTAGTTCTGCCTGTTGTAATAATTGATTCAATTGAGAAAATGATTGTGTGGAAATCACACCACGTAAATCATGAATATTATTTTTCGCATTCTGAAATTGTTGATGAAATGATGCTGGCTGTTCAGGATCTAAAATCAACTCATTTAAAGAACATGCATCAAAGGCAGGTAAGCAAAAGGCATGAGTATAGTCTAACGCTAATTCATTATTTTTAAATGGAAATTGACCACATAAATATTGTATACGGGTTAAATAACGGCCTAACCAAAATATATTTTGTGCATTTGTACTCAGTAAAATCATATTCACTCTCCTTGGTTGGGATATTCGTTAAATAGACTTTAAAACAGGCTAAATTGAATATTCATCAATCACCCATGTATCTTTTATTCCACCACCTTGCGATGAATTGACCACCAGTGAACCTTGTTGCATAGCAACTCGAGTCAAACCACCGGGGACAATTTCAATACGTTCAGGTGAAGTTAAAATAAATGGACGTAGGTCGATATGGCGTTCTGCAATACTTTGTGAAGCTAAAGTGGGTGCTACAGATAAATCTAAAGTTGGTTGGGCAATATATGCCGCTGGTGATGCCATCAACTTCATTCTAAATAAATCGATCTCTTGTTCAGAAGCTTGTGGGCCAATCAACATGCCATAGCCACCCGAACCCTGCGCTTCTTTGACCACCAATTGATCTAAATTTGCCAAAACATAATCCAATGCTTCAGGTTCCCGACATTGATAAGTAGGAACATTATTTAGAATAGGTTGCTCACCTAGATAATATTCAATCATTTTATCCACATAAGGATAAATCGACTTATCATCCGCTACCCCCGTGCCAGGTGCATTAGCAATGACAACATTACGGCTTATGTATGCAGACATTAGACCCGCAACACCTAAAGTACTATCAGGTTTAAAACTCAATGGATCTAGAAAACTATCATCTAAGCGTCTATAAATTACATCAACTTGTCGGCGACCTCGTACCGTTTTCACATAAACCTTATCGTTCTCCACAAAAAGGTCACGTGATGTCACTAAAGGCACACCCATTTCCCTTGCGAGAAAAGCATGTTCATAATACGCACTGTTGTAGCGACCTGGGGTTAAAACCACGATTATTGGCGCATTTGCTGTTGAATTTTCTGCCAATATTTCACGTAATAATTGTGGATATTGCTCAATACCTGCAACATGCTGATTACATAAATCAGGCATAAGCTTGTGACTCATTTTGCGACTTTCAAGCATGTACGACACACCCGATGGGGTACGTAAATTATCCTCAAGTACAAAAAATTCACCTTTACCATTTCTAACAATATCGATACCGCTAATTTGGCTGTAAATATTGCCATTTAACGGATGATTCAACATAACAGGTTGATATGCTTCATGTGATAACACTTGAATTTCTGGAATCAAGCCATCTTTTAAAATATTTTGCTTATGATAAATATCCGCTAAAAATAGATTTAAAGCTTTAATCCTCTGCATGCAACCCAACGAAATTTTATTCCATTGTTGTTTGGCAATTACACGCGGAATCAAATCAAAAGGAATAGTACGTTCAATACCTGCATTTTCGCCATAAACTGCAAATGTAATTCCTTGATATAAAAAATGTTCTTTGGCAGATTCATTTAATTTTTCAAGTTCATAAATACTGTGTTGTGAAAGCCAATCTTGCATTTTATTCGCTATTTCTGGCGATAAGACTTGATCGTCCGTTGTTTCATTAAAAAATACAGAATCCATTTGCTTTAGTACATGCTGAGTACTGCTTTGTATCTCTACGCTTTGTTCAATGCTCATAAGTTGAGGTTGATTTTCACTGTATTTTTCCTCACGAAAAGCGAGTGAGAATTTATCTGAATAATGATCAAGGCTCGAATTTGTACCTAGATTTTCTTTTAGCATACAAACCTCTTCTTTTGTTATTAAGTGACTTGTTTCATGAAGCAATATCGATGCCAACTTATACCAGTTATGTTAAGGAGTGCTTTTATTAATTCATTGATCAGAATATGACTCAAGATCAATTTTGATTGAACTTGTTTCAAAAGTTTTTAATGAATATTATCAACACTTAAACTAAGCCCCTTAGATATAACTTGCAGAAAGTATTTTATTTTCCTATTGTGTAAGGCGTTCACACCCTCTTAAACTCTATAGAAATCACCGATATATCATGTCTACACAAGAAAAAGAAACCTCAAACAGCCTATACCGCCAGTGGCAAATTCTTTCCCGTCTTTCTACGGGTAAATGGTTAGGCACTCGTGAATTACAAGAAACCTTAGAACGTGAAGGTATCGACATCAGTTTAAGAACCATTCAGCGTGATCTCAATCAAATTGCACAACGCTTTCCTATTGAAAGTAATAAAACAGTTCCACAAGGTTGGCGTTGGCGCTCAGATGCCCCAATTCAAAGCTTACCGCATATGACCAGTTCACAAGCAGTCACGTTTATGATGGTTGAAGAACATCTAAAACATTTGCTACCTCCAAGTCTAATATCAGAAATGAATCCGTGGTTTGACTTAGCTAAACGTAGTCTTTCCACACAAAACAATGTTCGACAATGGATTAATCGTGTTCGAATTGTTCCTGCTACGCAGCCTGTTATTCCACCATTGGTCGAACGTCAAGCACAGCAATCCATTTACGAAGGTCTTTTGCAAGATAAACAAATTGAATGTATTTACCGTTCGCGTGGACATTTGGGTGAAGAAAAATCCTACATTCTCAACCCATTGGGCTTGGTTCAAAAAGGTGCAATTATTTACCTCATTTGTACTCGTTTAGATAAATCAGATGTGCAAACTTTTGCTTTACATCGTTTTAAATCAGCAACTGTTTTAGATACACGTGCAATGCACCCTGTTGATTTTGACATAGACAGTTATATTGACTCTGGTGCACTTGGTTTCAGAGTAGATTTTTCTAAACCAACTGAAAACATTGAACTAAAACTCATCATGCACGAAGATGATGCACAATATTTCACCGAGAGCCAACTGAGTAAAAACCAAAAAGTTGAAGCATTGAATGATCAGCTTTATCAAATTAGTGCGGTTGTTCCGTTCACCTCACAATTGGTATGGTGGCTTAGAAGCTTTGGTAAAAAACTAGTCCGTATTGAACCTGTAGAGGTTTTTAATGCTGTGCATGAAGTTGAATCATAATTGAGATTACCGATTTTTCATCGCCATAAAAATTAAGTGCAATTTATTCAGCAGCTTTATATGAGTATCTCTAATGGATTCTCTAACATACAATATTTTGCAATTTGAAAATAAATTTGAATAAAAAAAGAACCCTTTCAGGCTCTTGAGTATTGGTCATATTTATTTTTTTACTTTTATACTTATTCATATTTTTACATTGGAGAGATTTTATTTTAGAACTTGCAGCAAGCAAGATCTCCTGTGTTATATCGAATCGATTTCATTGTCATGATTTTTTCACCTTTAGTTTTGAAAGTAAATTCACTATAACGATGATTTTTAAAACTGGAAAATAATTAAAATTTCTTTCTTTTTCAGCATTTCTGTTTAGGAATATTTTTTATAAAGTTAGATTGCAACTAAAAATTCAAATAGATCACCCTATTATTTCACCTTAATCTTTCATTGTTTTAGATTAATGATTTTGTGAGATATTACAGAAACATAAAGACAAAAATTTAGCAAATTCATCCATTCATTTTTTATTTTTTATTTTTTATTTTTTATTTTTTATTTAGTTAATGTAAATTAATAAAAATCCATGTAATGTTATAAATATGAAAAATCTAAAAAATAGTCTACAAATGAATAAAATCTTAATTTCTCTTCTTTCTATTCCGATTTTGCTGACTGCTTGCGGTGAAAACAGTTCAGATTTAGAAAATGAAAACAGCTCCAAAAGAGAAAATAAAATTATTTCTCAGTTAAATATTTTTGCCGAAAATTCACAACAAAAATCACTTAAAATCCAATCAATTAGTACAAATGATACTCAACCTGTGTATCACTACACTCAATTAATTAACCTCGATAATGATAACGTATTACAGAGTTATCAAGTCACCTATAACTTTAAGGTTGATCATGATTACTCACTTGTAGTTTTTTTTGATGTGTCAAAAGGTCAACCCTCAAAAATGCAATTATGGATAGATACTAAAAGCCCTGAATTGTCTGAATTATTTACTTGTGGAGATAAACAGTATCCAACTTGTGAAAACATTTTATTAGATATAGATCATAAAACAGGTCATAGTAAAATCAATTTTAATCAAACGAAAATTTATGACTACGATAGGAAAACATTAACATTATCAGGTGAAATTATAGGTCAACTCCAACAGAATCCAACACTTGTTAAATTACCAACATCAGGTATATACGATGCTACATATCAACTCTCAAATAATCCTCAATATATTCCGATACCCCATTCTAATTATAAATATTATACTTTTACCAACCATAATATTAATGAGTTTATTACCTCAAACTCTTTCTCCGACAATGCTATCTATATTAAAACTGTCAATAACTTAATTAATGATGTGTGGTATACGCCATCGCCTGAATATCCTTTATCACTATGGAGTCGTGAAAATAATACTAATCTTCAAAACATTTCATACAATCCAATTAATTTAACTGTAAATTTTAATCAATTTAAATTAAGTAATGAAAATTATCCTGACTTAATTATAAATGGAACTGTAGGACCATAAAAAAGCCTGCTTACGCAGGCTTTTTTATGCTTTAAATGATCAAGCAGATTTTTTCGCTGCATTATTCTTACGAATCGTAATCATAATCAATTGAACTGCCGCAGGTGTAACACCCGGAATACGATTCGCTTGCGCTAATGTTTCAGGGCGTACATCTTTCAATTTTAAAGTAATTTCACGAGATAAACCTGAAACCACATCATAATCAAAATCAGTAGGAATACGCATTTCTTCAAGACGCTTCATTTGTGCAACATCGTCTTGCTGACGGTTAATATAACCTTCATACTTCACAGCAATTTCAATTTGCTCACCGACAAATGCAGATACTTCAGAACCTGTTAATTCAGCAATTTGAGCAAAATTAATATTTGGACGTTTAAGTAAATCAATCGCAGAACATTCCTTAGAAAGATCTGCACCCGTCATTTCTACGAATTTTTTACCCATTGGATTATTAGGTGCTGCCCAAAGGTGTTGTAAACGACCTTTTTCTGTTTCTACAGCTTCCATTTTTTCACAATATGCATTCCAACGCTCATCATCCACTAAGCCTAATTCTCGACCCATTGGTGTTAAACGCTGATCAGCATTGTCTTCACGGAGCATCAAACGATATTCCGCACGTGACGTAAACATACGGTACGGTTCTTTCGTACCTAGCGTTATCAAATCATCAACTAAAACACCCATATACGCTTCATCACGTTTTGGTGTCCATTGTTCCTGATCCCATGCACGGCGTGCAGCATTTAAACCTGCCAACAAACCTTGTGCACCAGCCTCTTCATAACCAGTCGTACCGTTAATTTGACCAGCAAAGTACAAGTTGTTGATTGATTTGGTTTCTAACGAAAATTTCAACGATTGCGGATTAAAATAATCATATTCAATCGCATAACCTGGACGAAGAATATGTGCATTCTCCATACCGCGAATCGAACGAACCAACTCAAACTGCACATCAAAAGGCAGCGAGGTTGAAATACCATTTGGATAAAGTTCGTGTGTATCCAAACCTTCAGGCTCTAGGAATACTTGATGCGAGTCTTTATCTGCAAATTTATGAATTTTATCTTCAATAGATGGGCAGTAACGTGGACCTACACCTTCAATCACACCGGTATACATCGGTGAACGGTCTAAACCGCCACGAATAATATCGTGAGTACGTTCATTGGTATGTGTGATATAGCAACTGACTTGTTCTGGGTGCATAGATACATCACCCATAAAAGACATCGTTGGTGATGGGAAATCACCTGGTTGTGGTGTCATGACAGAAAAATCGACTGAACGTGCATCGATACGTGGTGGTGTACCCGTTTTTAAACGACCTACTGGTAAGTTTAATTCACGTAAACGTGCAGCAAGCGAAATGGACGGTGGATCACCTGCACGACCACCCGATGAATGATTCAAACCTACGTGAATCACACCACCCAAGAACGTACCAGTCGTAAGTACCACAGTCTTTGCGTCAAAGCGGATACCCATTTGAGTAACCACACCTTTAACGGTATCACCTTCAACAATTAAATCATCTGCTGCTTGTTGGAAAATATCCAAATTCGCTTGGTTTTCTAATGTCTGACGAATTGCAGCTTTAAAACGAACGCGATCGGCTTGTGCACGAGTCGCTCGTACCGCAGCACCTTTACGTGAATTAAGAATACGGAACTGGATACCACTTTTATCGGCAGCCAATGCCATTGCACCGCCAAGTGCATCAATTTCACGAACAAGGTGAGATTTACCAATACCACCAATCGCTGGATTGCAGCTCATCTGTCCTAATGTCTCAATATTATGAGTGAGGAGTAAAGTCTGTCGCCCCATACGTGCCGCAGCCAGTGCTGCTTCGGTACCTGCGTGACCGCCGCCGATAACAATGACATCGTAAACTTTAGGATAATGCATAGTGATATGAGAGATATATAAAAAGACAGGAAATTATAGCAAAATTTTGATTTAAGTTTTAGGTCGTTTTACAAATATTATTTCTCTAAATCATACGTAAGAATGATTAAACATCTCTTATACATAGGCAACATAAATTGACATTTCATTTCAGGATTGCCCTACAAATAGAGTTTAACTTATCAAAAACTCTCGTTACGATAAAAAATACACGAACAAATTATTTTTTCACGACTTTATATAAAAGGAATACCATGATGAAAAATACCATGTCTAAAGTCATTACAGCCTCTTTACTCAGTTGTGTGGCATTTAGTTTTGCGCATGCTGCTGATGAGAATACCAGCAAAGCAGAAATGAAAAAGCAAATTCAGGTATGTACCAAGAAAAAACAAGGTGACTGGGTCACCTACGCCAATAAAGGTGTAACTTTTAATGGTACTTGCGAAGCAAATGAAAATGGTAAATTACAATTTAGCTTCCCTGCACCAGCAGGTGGAAATCCTACCTCCACAGCAGCACCTGAACCAGTAATTGAAAACCGTCCAGCTGTAGAACAACCTGCAATAGCGCAACCGAGTCAAACTGCTCCAAGTGAAAATCCGACCCAAGTTCAATAATACCTGCAAACATGTATACATACTTTTATAAATAGCATGTATAAAAAAAGGTGATCCATTGAAAAATGGGGCACCTTTTTTACTACACAAATTTTATTAATATAAGTAGCCAATAGTTTTAAATCTGCTATGACTTAATTATTATTTGGCGTATTGCTTTATGTTTTAGATGTATATTTAGAATAAGAAGATTTTTAAGTCATAGATTTCGTTTTTCAATTCGACACCTTTCGATTACACTCAAACTTAATTAAAGAATATTTTTTGTCTTTATTTTATTTAAAAAAAACAACAAGGATGCGAATATGGATTCAGGGATTATCACCATAATGCTTCCCCTAGCACTTGCCATCATTATGATTGGTCTAGGTTTGGAGCTGACACCAAAAGATTTTGCACGGGTTTCAAAACACCCTAAAGCAGTGCTCATCGCTTTATTTTGTCAATTGGTTTTATTGGTTGGCATCGCTTTCATACTGTGTATTGTACTTGACTTACCACCACTACTCTCCGTCGGCTTAATGCTATTGGCAGCATCACCAGGTGGAAGTACAGCAAATCTCTTTAGTTATTTATTTAAAGGTGATATTGCACTTAATATTACTTTAACAGCGATTAATTCTGTTATCGCTGCTTTTACCTTACCTTTAATTGTCAATTTTTCCATTCAATATTTTATGAATGACGGTCAGCAAATCACCATGCAATTCAGTAAGATTTTGCAAGTTTTTGCAATTATTCTAATTCCTGTATGTATAGGTATGCTCATTCGTCACTACGCACCTCGTTTTACAGAGAAATTAAATAAACCATTACGAATATTCTCAGTGGTATTTTTAGTATTAATTATTATTGGGGCGATTACGAAAGAGCGTCACAATATTTTGGAATATTTAACCCAAGTTGGTTTAGCCACTGTAATTTTCTGTTTAAGCAGTCTACTGATTGGATATTTTGTGCCAAGACTGTTAGGGATTAATAGTGCTCAAGCAAGAGCCTGCGCATTTGAAATAGGTATTCATAACAGTACTTTAGCAATGACCATCGCACTAACCGTCATTGCCAATACCACCGTGGCAATGCCAGCAGCGGTTTATTCAATCTTTATGTATATTTTCGCGGCTGCTTTCGGGTTCATCATTTCACGATTAACCGCCAATGACCCAGAACCGATAAGTATTCAAGAACGATCTTGAATCAGTTTTAACGACTTATTTAAAGTAAATTCTTAAAAATGGATGTAATTGCATCCATTTTTTATTTTCATTAAGCGCAGCTTTGCTGTTTCCGTTACAATAGCGCCTTTAAAGAATATCATTTAGGTCTTTCCCGTGAAGTGGTTACAAATTCATATTACTGTTGAACAAGCTGATGTTGATTTTACTGAAACAGTACTCAGTTCCATTGGTGCTGTCAGCGTGACGCTAGATGATGCCGAAAATCAAGATTTACTTGAACCGCTTCCTGGTGAAACGCCAATTTGGAACAAAGTGATTGTTACTGGAATTTATGCACAAGAAGACGACGAAGAGATTGATGTCGCTGCTTTAGAAACATTTATTCGTACTCAGCTTCCTACCCAACTCATACGTAGCGAATTCATGGATGACCAAGAATGGGAACGTACTTGGATGGATGCTTACGAACCGATTAAAATTGATGAAAAATATTGGATTGTTCCAAAGTGGATGGAAGCGCCAGAAGCAGATGCTGTCAATATTAAACTTGACCCAGGTTTAGCTTTTGGCACAGGTAATCATGCTTCTACATTCCTTTGTCTACAATGGTTAGGTAAAACCGATGTAAAAGATAAAATTGTGATTGATTATGGTTGTGGTTCAGGTATTTTAGGTGTTGCTGCACTACTTTTAGGTGCTAAAAAAGTATATGCGACAGATATTGACCCACAAGCAGTTTTAGCAACCAAGCAAAATGCAGAACTTAATGGCGTACTTGAAAACCTCTATGTCGGTTTACCAGAAGAGTTTAATGAGACATTTAAAGGCAAACAAGCAGATGTACTTGTTGCAAATATTTTAGCAAGTCCATTAATGGCGCTTGCGGAAGAATTCTCAACTTTAATTAAATCTGAGGGTGAGTTCGCACTTGCCGGCGTGATAGAAGAACAAGTTGCTGATGTTTCTAGTGTTTATTCTGAATTTTTTGATATAGTACAAGTCGAAAAACGCGATGAAAACTGGTGCAGAATTTCAGGGTCGCGTAAAAATATTAATTAAATTGTGAACATATAGATTCTATGACAGAGAAACAAACCCGCTGCCCGAATTGCACGACTATCTACAAAGTTTCAGTGACTCAGTTAACTGTTGCTCAGGGTATGGTTTGTTGTCCAAAATGTTTAAATAATTTTAATGCCTTATTACATCTACAAAAGAATGCAGCTCAAAGTTATACGGATTCAGATGTAAATGACAGCATTACAAATCAACCACAGGTTGAATCACACGTCTTAGATATTTTTAATCGTAAAGTTGAAAATTCGAATATCGATTTAAGAACATACTTAAACAATCTCAACTATTTTAACAATGAACCGATTAATAACATTCCAAGCTTAAACTTGGCACTAGGTTTAAATGAAAATCAAGATCACTTAAAACCCAAAAGCCACTTTTACTATATCGCTTGGACTTTCGTTAACCTCGCATTATTAAGTATTTTACTTTTTCAGATCGTTTGGTTTAATCCAACGTTGACGGATCGTTATCCACTAGTAAATAGTCTATTTATCAAAACATGTTCAATATTACGCTGTGATACTGTTGATCAGCGCTATAAAAAAATTATCATCCACGACCTGAAAGTTCGAGCTGTTGATCGTAAGCAAACTGAATTTACAGGGCGACTGGATAATCAATATTCAAAAAGTTTAGAACTACCACTGATTAAAGTGAGCTTAAAAGTAGAGAATAATGTAACAGCAACTTACATTATTCCGCCCAATGAATATCTCATCGACAGTTTAGTTGGTATCAAGCGTATTCCAAAAAATAGCCCCTACCCTTTTAAATTCAAGGTGAATGAGCCTAAAAATTCTTTTGATCAGTACGAATTAACTGTAATTCATCCTTAACATTGAAAAAAACTATAAAAAAATTAAAAAAAATGTAGTTTTCTTGCTCATTTTTTCTTAGACAATGGTATCATGTGCGCCACGAAAGCTTTGTGCTGCAAACTCCTCGCAATTTTTCACAAAAAATACAATCTTGTTTATGTGCTTTATAATTAATTTAGCGCATTAGGGATATTTTTTGTTTTAGAGTGGCTGTAACAAATATTAATGTATTGTTACGCTTATTTTTCACTCAATTGTGTAAGTTGTGGCAAGCTAATGTTCTTGTTTTAGAGCCAACCGTTTTAGGATCTAAAACGGAGCTCAGTATTTTTTTAGACCACATTTATCACTTTACCCAAGTGATATAGATTTTCGGATTAACTCGCATGAATAGCAAATCTCCTATTTTTACTGCACAATCTGATGTCGCTCTTCGTATTCACGTAGATCGCGCAGTTCGTCACTATTTTGCACAATTGCAAGGTGAACAACCATCACAAGTGTACGACATGGTGCTAGCAGAAATGGAGAAACCACTTCTATCTGTCGTCCTTGAATATACCCGCGGCAATCAGACCCGCGCTGCTGAGATTCTCGGACTGAATCGCGGAACTTTACGCAAAAAGTTGAAAGCTCACGGTTTGATGAGTGAATAAATGATAAAATGCTCACGGCTTGCGTGGGCATTTTTTTCACCTATACATTCGCTATTTGTTAAATTTCTAGACTTAAACACTGTTGACGAAGATCATGACTATTAAACGCGCTTTAATCTCTGTTTCCGATAAAACTGGAATTGTTGAATTTGCCCAGAACCTTGCTGCTCTTGGGGTAGAAATTTTATCTACTGGTGGCACATACAAGTTGCTTAAAGACAACAATATTGCCGTAGTTGAAGTTTCAGAGCACACAGGCTTCCCTGAAATGATGGATGGTCGTGTAAAAACACTACATCCTAAAATTCATGGTGGAATCTTGGCTCGTCGTGGTTTAGATGAAGCTGTTATGGCTGAACATAACATTGACGCTATCGATTTAGTGGTTGTAAACCTTTATCCATTTGCTGCAACTGTTGCAAAACCAAACTGCTCATTGGCTGATGCGATTGAAAATATCGACATTGGTGGCCCGACAATGGTTCGTGCTGCTGCAAAAAACCATGCCTCTGTGGGTATTGTGGTTAATGCTGCTGACTATGCAACTATTGTTGATGAATTAAAAGCCAACGGTGCTTTATCTCATGCAACACGTTTTGACTTAGCTGTTAAAGCATTTGAGCATACAGCTCAGTATGATGGCATGATTGCATCTTACTTAGGCGCTCGTGTAGGTAAAGACGAAGGTGAAGCTGACAAGTTTGCACGCACTTTCAATACTCAGCTCAATAAAGTTCAAGATTTACGTTACGGTGAAAATCCGCATCAATCTGCTGCATTCTATGTAGAATCAACAGCAACTGAAGCTTCTGTTTCAACTGCGAAACAGCTTCAAGGTAAAGAACTCTCTTATAACAACATTGCAGACACTGATGCTGCACTTGAATGTGTAAAATCATTCGCTAAGCCTGCTTGTGTCATCGTAAAACATGCAAACCCATGTGGCGTTGCTGTTTCTTTAGATGGTATTGCAGCCGCTTATGATCTTGCTTATGCAACTGATCCTGAATCTGCATTCGGTGGCATCATTGCATTCAACCGTGAATTAGATGTTGCAACTGCGCAAGCGATTGTTGATCGTCAATTTGTTGAAGTAATCATTGCACCAAGTATTGCTGATGGCGTACTTGAAGTGACTGGTGCTAAGAAAAATGTCCGTGTACTTGTATGTGGTGAACTCCCTGCAATTGAAGAACGTAAATCACAACTTGATTACAAGCGTGTAAACGGTGGTTTACTGGTGCAAGATCAAGACTTGGGTATGATCTCTAAAGATGACCTCAAAGTTGTGACAAAAATTGCGCCGACTGAAGCTGAAATTGACGACATGATTTTTGCATGGAAAGTTGCAAAATATGTGAAATCAAATGCGATTGTTTATGCAAAAGGTCGTCAGACTATTGGTGTAGGCGCAGGTCAAATGAGCCGCGTAAACTCTGCTCGTATTGCTGCAATTAAAGCTGAACATGCTGGTCTAGTTGTTGAAGGCGCGGTAATGGCATCTGACGCATTCTTCCCATTCCGTGATGGTATTGATAATGCTGCAAAAGCTGGCATTAAATGCATTATCCAACCAGGTGGCTCTATGCGTGATGAAGAAACGATTGCAGCTGCGGATGAAGCAGGCATTGCAATGGTCTTCACAGGTATGCGTCATTTCCGTCATTAATTATTTATAAATCCTCCCTAACCCTCCTTTAATAAAGGAGGGTTTTCTATATCATAATAGAGCGAAGGGAGTCCCCCTTTTTTTCAAAGGGGGATTTAGGGGGATTCTATTTCTAAAGGATTTTTGATCATGAACATTTTAGTTTTGGGTAATGGCGGTCGTGAACATGCACTTGCATGGAAAATCGCACAAGATGATAAAGTCGCAAAAGTATTTGTAGCACCAGGTAATGCAGGCTCTGCAACTGAAAATAAATGTGAAAATGTTGCTTTAAATATTTTAAACAATGCTGCAATTATCGACTTTGCAAAGAACAACGCGGTTGATTTAATTATCGTAGGTCCTGAAGCACCACTTGTGAATGGTGTTGTCGATGCCTGCCGTGCTGCTGACATTAAAATCTGGGGTCCAACTCAGTTCGCTGCGCAACTTGAAGGCTCTAAGGCATTCGCAAAACACTTCCTTAAACGCCACAATATTCCAACTGCTTTCTATGACGTATTCACTGAAGTTGATGCAGCCAAAGCCTTTGTTGAAAAAAATGGTGCGCCAATTGTGATCAAGGCAGATGGTCTTGCTGCAGGTAAAGGCGTGATTGTTGCTATGACCAATCAAGAAGCATTCGATGCCATTGATGACATGCTTGCAGGCAATAAGTTTGGCGATGCAGGTTCTCGTGTAGTCATCGAAGAATTTTTAGATGGTGAGGAAGCATCTTTCATTTGTATGATTGATGGTGACAACATTTTGCCAATGGCGACTTCTCAAGATCACAAACGTATTTTTGAAGGTGACCAAGGTCCAAATACAGGCGGTATGGGTGCTTACTCTCCTGCTCCCGTTGTAACTGCAGATGTTTTTGAAAAAGCCATGAAAGAAGTCATGCGTCCAACTGTAGATGGCATGAAAGCTGACGGTCACGTATATACAGGTTTCTTATATGCAGGCTTGATGATTGATGCAAATGGTCAGCCACGTGTAATTGAATTCAACTGCCGTTTTGGTGATCCTGAAACCCAACCGATTATGATGCGTTTAAAATCATCTTTGGTTGAATTGGTTGAAGCAGGCCTTGAAGGCAACTTACCTGCTGAAGCAGATTGGGATGAGCGTAAAACTGTTGGTATCGTACTGGCATCTAAAGGCTACCCTGAAACTTCTAGTAGCAATGACGTAATTTCAGGCTTAAATACAGAAATCACGGATGCTAAAGTGTTCCATGCAGGTACTGCGGTAAATGCAAATGGTGAAGTTGTCACTGCCGGTGGTCGTGTACTCTGCGTCACTGCTATTGGCAATACCATTGGTGAAGCGCAAGCTAAAGCATTAGAACTTTGCAAAAAAGTAACCTTTGATGGTGTTCAATACCGTAAAGATATTGGCTACCGTGCGATTGCTCGTGAAAATGCTTAACTTTGTTTTATGAAATAAAGTTTTAGGTATTCAAGAACCCGCTTAGGCGGGTTTTTTGCCAATTTATCTATAAAAATAATTCACTCTCAATTCACATCCACTTCACGCTAAATTGACAAACAATCGTAATCATAAAGACATTCTCTTTTGAAATATCTCTAATGATTATATTCCTTTGCATTACGTTAATCTTAAGAACAACAATAACCTATGCGATTATAAAGTTTGATGAAAAATTTCAACACACAATAGTCTATCAATTTATTATACGTTGCTTTTGGATAGCCAGTTGCCTATTACCACTCATATGGTACATATTTATTAAAGATTTGGAACATTTTCAATGGAGTGATAATACCAATGGTTCAGAAGTACTTGGAGTAGCTTTAATTGCACTCATTTCACCTATTTTAATTATTGCAGGCTTTCTAATAGGACACGCATTTTTTTTAACCGTGTTTACAATTACTCATTCAACATATTTAAAGATCTACCACAACAGTACGAAGTTTATCCCTTCTATATTACTAAGTGTTTTGATAATAATTGTAATTTTATTACTCATTTGGTGGGGAGTTTTTAGTTCCGAAAAATCCATTCCACTTCGCATTTATACATGGAATCTCGTAATACTGACTTTCCCTTGGCTCCCTGTTATTGGGGCAATTTTGATTAAAAATAGATAGACTAGAAAAAAGCTTTAATAGAATTAGACATTTTACATTACTAGACTACTCAAATTATCTATATCTAAAAATAAGATAACCAATTCAAAATATTTTATATATTATGAATAAGTGCAAAAATACAGCAACATTAATTTTGATTTAATTAAAGCACTTGTTTTTATAAGTTTTTTATTCAAATCATTGTTTTTAAAAATCTTTTAAATCATCAAAATCCATAATTGAAGACACTATGTATAATTAAAATTTATTGATATGATAAACAAATCTTTAGAGATTGTTCTAAGTCGTAAAACTCAAATTACTCACTGGTCAAAAATTACTGAAAAATCAGCTAAATTCAACCAGTCTTAAAGCAATGCTCAAAACCCTTTTACAGAAAGCAGACCTGAAATTACCGTTTTAAATTAGGGTGATGCATTCATAAAATTATATTTAGATCGAATGAACCGAAAATGCGATGTTCATTACATTGTCATTTCCTACTCAGGATATATACATGAATAAGTTGTTTGGCGTTTTACTTAGTGCATCTGTACTTACACTTGCGGCTTGTGGCAAACAAGAAGCACCTAAAACTGAAATAGCTCAAACAGATGCGAGCAAAGAACAAACTGTTGTTATGGCATCAACTGGTTCAGACGCAGATATTTGGCGTTATATCGCAACATTACCTGAAACTAAACAAGCAGGTATCAAACTGGAAGTGAAAAACTTCACAGACTATGTTGCAATGAATACTGCCGTTGCTAACAAAGAAGTTGATATTAATGCATTCCAATCATATGCATATCTTGTCGCTTTTAATGCATCAAACAAAGATAAAATTGCACCAATATCTACAACTTATTTAGAGCCTATGGGCATCTATTCAAGCAAAGTAAAAAAAGTTGAAGAATTTGCTAATGGCGCAACCATTGCAATTCCAAATGATGGCGCAAATGAATCACGTGCATTATTACTTTTACAATCTGCTGGCTTAATCAAACTAAAAGATGGTTTTGATCTTGTAAAAGGTACACCTGCTGATATTACAGAAAATACCAAAAAAATCGTGATCAAACCGATTCAAATGGCGACTGCTGTACGTGCTAAAGATGAAGTGGATGCGATTATTTTAGGTAATACCCTTGCAATGGAAGGTGGCTTAAACGTCCTAAAAGATTCCATTTATTATGAACCTGTTGACCAAACAACCAAAATGAATGTAAACATTCTTGCGGTTGCAGAATCACGTAAAGATGATGAAATCTTGAAAAAAGTTGGAGCGCTTTATCATGTTCCTGCTGTAGGCAAATATGTTCAAGAACATTTTGGCGGCACCAAGATTGATGTAAATAAACCCGTAAGCTACCTTACAGAGTCTAAATAGTCATATAATGGCTAAATAAACAAAACAGGTAAAGTCACTTTACCTGTTTTTTCTTTTATGTATAGTTTTTGACGATATGATTGAATTTAAAAACATTTCAAAACGCTACGACCTTAAAGGTCAAACATTACTTGCTCTGGATGATATTCAATTAACCATTCCAGCAGGCAGTATTTTTGGCATTATTGGTTATAGTGGTGCAGGTAAAAGCACCTTAATCCGATTGATTAATTTACTTGAACGTCCAACTCAAGGGCAGATTATCATCAATCAAAAAGATTTTACTGCTTTGGATGCACGCGCTCTTCGTCAAGAACGTGCCAATATCGGCATGATCTTTCAGCATTTTAATCTACTACAAACCAAAACTGTTTCTGACAATATTGAAATGCCTTTAAAACTTTTAGGTGTTGCAAAAGCAGATCGTAAAAAACGTCTAAATGAATTGTTGGAATTTATTGATCTCACACATAAAAAAGATGCATACCCAGACGAACTTTCGGGCGGACAAAAGCAACGTGTCGGTATCGCACGTGCTTTGGCGAATCATCCTAAAATATTACTATGCGATGAAGCCACCTCTGCCCTTGATCCACAGACAACGAAGTCCGTTCTAGCATTGCTCAAAAAGATCAATAAAGAACAAGGGATTACCATTGTTATGGTAACCCACGAAATGGATGTGATTGAATCTGTTTGTGATTATGTCGCAGTGATGGAACAAGGTAAAGTCATAGAAACTGGCTCGACTTTGGAAATTTTCAGCCAACCACAACACCCAACGACTAAGAACTTTATTCAAACGGTCCTGCAACAGCAATTGCCTGTGAATATTTTGAATAATCTTGAAAATCAGAATCATAAAAGCATCTATAATCTGCAATTTTTGGGTACTTCTGCCCAAGAAACTGTGGTTCAAGCAGCAATAAAACAATTTGATATTAGTCTCAATATTCTATTCGCCAATATGACAGAGATTAACGGTACGGTGATTGGTCAAATGTTTATTCAGCTTTTAGGTGATCCGAATATCATCCAACAAACCATTGATTTTTTTGAAAAGAATGGCGTTAAAGTTGAACAATCAGGAGTGAAAGCATGAGAGACCTGATTGTTCAATGGCTAACGCAAATAACAGCCCCATTCTGGAAAAGCTCATTGTCGATGGACCAATTTGTCACTGCTTTGCAAGAAACTTTTCACATGGTTTTCTTTGCAATGTTATTCGGTACGATTTGGGGCTTCATTCAGGCGATTATTTTATTGGTGACTCGTCCCAATGGGATTTTGCCAAATAAAGTGATTTATCATGTTTTGAATCCACTCGTAAATGCCCTACGCTCACTGCCTTTTATTATTTTATTGATTGCCGTGATTCCGCTCACAAAAGCTCTTGTAGGTACTTCAATTGGAACCTGGGCTGCAATTGTCCCACTCACCATCTATGTAGGCCCTTATATTGGGCGTCTAATTGAAACATCTTTACTTGAAGTTAATGATGGAATCATTGAATCAGCTCAAGCAATGGGTGCGTCACCATTACAAATTATTTTTAAATTTATTGTCCCAGAAGCACGCAGCTCTCTGATTTTAAATCTAACTACAGCAACCATCAGTTTAATTGGTGCAACGGCTATGGCAGGTGCTGTCGGTGCAGGTGGTATCGGTGACTTAGCCATTTCTTATGGTTATCAACGTTTTGATACCAGCGTAGTTATCCTAACCGTCATTGTATTATTAATTATTGTACAATTGGTTCAAAGCCTTGGTGATTGGTTGTCTAAACTTAGATAAAAAATTCAATCTAATCAATTCCCTCGTTTTTCAAAGGCATTATTTTTATTATTTACAGTTGTATGATATTTCCCCCTCTCAATGAGAGGGTTTATTTTTATATATTCATTACTTCCACAACACATGAAACTATTGAATTATCATCAATATCTGTTATCTTTTTAGCTGCATACAATTATACAATCTACTTTATCTTTCTAATATTATTGAATAATTATGAATATACTCAGCAAAAATAATTTTCTTGTCAGCATTACACTGTCTTTTTCCACCCAATTATTTGCAACTATGCCTTTAGATTACACTAGCTCAGTTAAAGTAAATGGAATTGAAATCAATAAACCTGTACCTGCAGATCAAATTGAAAACTTATTGGGTAAATCGACTCAAAAAATTGCAAAAACATATTCAGAATGTACAGGTAATTATGAATATTCAAGCAAATTCCCGAGTGGAAAAGACTTCAAATTTGAAATATTTGCAGAAGATAATCCCCAAGTGAAATCAGAGAATTTCTATAAGACTAAAAGTAACTTTAAAGAACTCGCAGCAACAAAAGGACGTGTTTGGATAACCTGGAACACGACTCAAACATTAACTGAAAGAGTTCTCGTCAATAACAAACCGATTACCAATTTATATACACTCACGCAATTCAAGAAAGATTTTCCAAATAGTGCCAAGAATGGTGATACTTCGGTATTTATACTAAGTACGCCTGAAGTCAAACAGTATCTAAAAAAGCCAACTGACTTTGAGGTAGGCTACACCTCTTTTGTTAGATTCAGCTTTAAAAATGAAAAATTAAGTAAACTTGAAATTAATCAAGGTATTGCTTGCTAGATCACGAATATATAAATCCTTTTAAAATCTTCTTTGTAGATGAAAAAATATGTTTTAACTTCAATATGATAGTCGCTGAATTTAGATAACAACCACAGTTTAAAAGTTTCACAGTAATGATTAATACGTGTAATAAAGTTGTACTGTTTGCAACTTTAAATAATTCATTTTAATTTTATTCATGCTTTTCAATTCCCCTCTTTTACTGCTCAAAGCCATAGTAAATAAGTTGCTTCATGCTTGTTTCTATAGATTAAATTGTATTAAATAGTCAAAATAATATTCAAATGGAATGTGTCAATGAATTTTAAAATTCACGTTATAGATGTCAAAAATCAATTACAAAACTATATCTGGCTCATTGAAGAAACTGAAAGTCATGATGTTGTTGCAATTGACCCCACAGAAGCACATCTTGTTGAAGATTATTGTGCAACTCACCAGCTCCATTTAAAGCAAGTTTGGCTGACTCATTGGCATAAAGACCATATTGGCGGTGTACCTGAATTAATTGCCAGTCAGCAAATTCCAATTTACGGCCCACGTGCAGAACTCAGCCATATTCCGTTCCTAACTCACCCATTGCAAAATGATGATCATTTTAAATTTCATGGTTTAAAAATTGACATTATTGCCGTTCCTGGTCACACCTTAGGGCATATCGTTTATTTTATTGATGAATTAGACAGTGTTTTTTGCGGTGATACGTTATTTGCAATGGGTTGTGGACGAATGTTCGAGGGAACAGCCGAACAATTTTACCATTCACTGAATCGTTTAGCAGCACTACCACCACGGACCAAAGTTTATTGCACACATGAATATACTTTATCTAATGCCAAATTTGCATTGCATATCGAACCTAAAAATCTCGCTATTCAACAACGCGCAGAAGATATTCAAAATATGAGAGACCTTGGTAAAATCACTCTACCCAGCACCATTGAACTTGAACTCGAAACCAATCCATTTTTAAGAGTTGAAAGTGCCGATGAATTTGCTCGAATTCGTGCTTTAAAAGATAATTTTTAATCAATCACTTTGATTTTTCCATTCATTTAAATCGACTTGTAAATACCAAACTTTCAAAATTCAATCAAAGGCATCGTGCTTTTATCACCCTCATTCATAACAATCATGTCCGATAAAAGCACTTTCAACCACTAAAATAGGATCAGAACAAAAAACTGACGATGCAATTTTATTTTCAACCCCATACTTAAACTCGTTATCACATTACAAAGAATAAACGTTGTTAAATTTATTTACATCTTGCTGGTTTAAATTTCATGACTCAAATAACGGGAGTTAAAAAATTATAGTTATTTCTTAAAAACCAAAAAAAAATATAAACAACTGTTTTATCTAATATTAATAAAAACAAATAATATCAAAATAAAATAATTTGAATGTAAATTAGACAATGTATTCAAAATAATGATTTTCCATCTTGATCAAAAATTGATATAAAAAATAAAATTACACACTTCCCCCTTTAAAAATTAAATAGTCATCCCTATTAAAATTAAAGACAGGAATTAAGGAGATCTTCCGTGAAAAAAGTTGTTAAAGCAAAAAATTTAATTGCATTTCGTATTTGGTTAGAAAAACTTGGCTATTCAGTTAAAAATTTGACCGATAATAAAGGCTTCACTTTCAGCTTTAAAAAAGAATATGGCCTAGTCACCTGTGAATTGGCTGGAAATAATTTAGCTGTTCAACTTGGCGAAGAATTTGAAGATCACTTAAAAGCTTAATCTTAGAAAATAATAATCAAAAATTTCGAAGTTTCTCTTTAAAGACCTAAACTTACATCGCATAGAGGTGATAACAGTTTAGGTCTTTTTACATTACAGCTAAAATATATCAGTCTGGTTAAAAGAGACTTTTAAAAATTTAATGCGTCAAACTTTCATGTACCGCAATATAGTGTTTAGCGGCTTCTGCATGTTGTGAATAAAAAGCATTGATATTTTGTTCCGACTCATTAGCTGATATTGCTGATAAATAAGCTTGATAGCGCAGCATTGCTGCCTGACAAATAGTGTCTAATTGAACTTCTCCTGTTGCACATTTCTCTAAATCCGAATGCCCTGCTGTGGAAAAATATGTCGCTTGAACCGTTTGTCGATTCTGATTTTCTGAAGCATCATCATCCGCAAAATTTTTTTGCATCGTGGATAACGTATCCATCAATTCTGGGTTGTTCACCCCCATGCTTTTTAATACATTCATTTGCTGCTCTAAAAGCATTGAATCTGTATTTGCTAAAACATTGAGTGAAATTAAACAACAGATAATAAATAATATTTTTTTCATTAAGCTATCCTTATTTTACAATTTCCACATACGCCAGTAAGTAGAATAAGAAATAGAATATCGTGAATAGGTTGAAATATATATTCCCCAAATAAGGGATGATTTAAATTATTTATTTTTAGATTGTAATGATAATATTTTAGGCAATAAAAAAGGCAAGATTTAAATCTTGCCTTTTGAATATGGTGGGGACGGAGAGACTCGAACTCTCACACCTTGCGGCGCTGGAACCTAAATCCAGTGCGTCTACCAATTTCGCCACGTCCCCGAATAAAAAACCACATCAATGGTATTTTTACAAATAAGTTGGCAGAGGATCAAGGACTCGAACCTTGACGAACGGTTTTGGAGACCGTCATGCTACCATTACACCAATCCTCTATAGTATTTCACTTAGCTTTAATGCCACTAAATGAATTACTTGGTGGGGACGGAGAGACTCGAACTCTCACACCTTGCGGCGCTGGAACCTAAATCCAGTGCGTCTACCAATTTCGCCACGTCCCCAATGGCTGTGTATATTATAGAGATCATCCTATTATGACAAGCCTTTTTTTCGAAAAAACTATTCGTTTGTTTAAATAAAAATCAAATCTCATAAATACTGGTTTTTGTTTAAACAATTTGGCTTAATAGTTGTTTTAATTGATAAATATTTAAACAACGATGTACTTTATTTTTACTCAACATGAGTATTAAAACGTCATCTAAAGGCTTAAACCCTATTGGAAGTTCAATTTTTAAGCTTTGACAATGAAATTTCGCCCAATCTAAATAATTCTTTTGTTGAAAACGTTTCTGAGTCAACCATTCCAACCAAATTACCCCTAATGCATAGACATCTGTAGCAAATGACTTACTTTCTGCATGAAACAATTCTGGTGCCATATAACGTGGAGTTGCTGTATTTGGCATCTTGCTTACAGATGTAATATGACAACATTGTTCTAAATCAATTAAAGCTGCACGATGATTTAAATATCTAAAATGCTCAACTTTTAAATCACCATGAATAAATTCTAATTGGTGTAAATGATCAAGTACATCTAAACTTTTTTGGAGAATTTCTACAACGTCTATAAAAGTGATACCAAAAGGACTTTTGGCAAATAATGCATTAGCATGCTCTATGCTTAAAACCTGCTCCAAAAAAAGTTCATTATTTAGATAGTGACCGCTTTGACCATAATTACTTTGAAAATGACCGTTTATATTTGAAATTGAAAAATTACACAGAATTTTGTCGTCTGCTGATTCGAAATCACTTAATTGTCTGTAGATTTCTAATTCATTTAAAAAACTACGTTCGTATTCTGAATTGATGTGAGCAACTTGCAATTTCAGCCAATATTTTCGATCATCGCTTTCCATACAATACACACGGCGACCCAAACTTTGACTTTTCAGTGAATTGACAGCTTTCGGTAATTTTATCAATCCTGTTAAATCCTTTCTAGCACATTAAACTGCTGCAACAAGCTGTACCGCAGAATTTATCGGTTTCTGATCAGAATTTAAGACCTCTAAACAGTGCTGAATCGTTTTACCAATACGTGCATGCGTTTCAATACTCGAAATTTTTGGCCAAGTTGCTCGCTCCCCTTCTCGTTGGAGAAGTTTGAACAAATGCGGACGTGGATTTTGCAACATATAACTATAATGTTGCAGGCTGTAATTTCCGACAATATTCACATTACCATAATAACGCTGATCTACAATGCCATAGCCATGATCCAATAAACGGCGCATAGACGGTAAACGCCCCATTCGACTACGAGCAAAATCCATCATGCCCATAGTCGCCATTTTGCCTTGTTGGCGAAGAATTCGTTCAGGCCAGCTGAGTAAATCCTTACGATAGCGCTCTTCATCATCTTGCATAAATGGCACGATATGCGGATTAACTTGACTGGCAATGGTGTAATTTAAATTATACAGTCGTGACATACGCTCTTGTGGGAAATCACTACGTACACTGCCATCCACCCAACGTGTACTGGCTAAATATGGTGTATGTACGCCATCAAATCGTTTACTGGTCAAACGTACAGGCGGAAATAAAATAGGCACGGCACAAGAAGCTAGAACAGCACTCCATACCAACAGATCGGGTGAAGTGTACTTATTCATAATCCGTGCATCTTCTTGTGTGACATCATACGGTGCTACCGTGACATTAATGTCTAAACCTGATTTTTCAAAAGCTTCTTCAAAGGTCACATCACCCAAGTTTTCAATCAAGAATTTCTTAAGATATCTGACATCGGCAAAACCACCATTGCCTTTAATTAACTCCCTTAGGCTCCGAAAATGAAAAGCATCACTATAAAATTGATCACCCGTGAGTAAATTTGGAATTTCACTGGATACATTTACACCCAACATGCCCGTCATGATTGCACCAGCACTTGAGCCTGAAAGGACTTTCGGCATTAAATCTCGCTCAAGTAAAGCCTTTACCACACCGCTATGAAACAATCCTAATGTTGCACCGCCTGAAAACATCAGTGCAGGTTGACCATAGGCTTTTTTGCAATTTTCAAAAAATTTTATTTTATTTTCTAGGGTTAATAGCTGACAACTTTCTGAAGCAATAAAAGCCAAACTTTTGCTGACTTCATCTATATAATCTTCAATGATTTTTTTTGTTCCCACATAGGTATGGGCAAATAACATGGGGTGACCAATATTAGCGACGTCATGACTAAAACCCTCTCGAAGAATATAAATTAAATCTTGAGTACGATTCTGCTGACGATAACGACGTAATAAATTCAGACGGTGCGAAATAATTTCAGCATCAAAATAAGGTGAACTATTGTCTAACTTCCACTCTTGCGCCCCAGTCTCTTCATCGAGCTTTAGAGCAATAGACTGCCACTCTTCATAGTTTTCCGCTTGCGCTAATGTTCTTTTAAGTTTTTTTATACGATAAGCCTGATGCGGATTTAAATTTTGTGCGAGTTCTAATAGCATTTCTAATATTCCTTTGATTTTAATCCTGTGGATTAAATGCTCATCTGTAAACTATGCTTAAAAATACACAGATAATCAATCACAATAAACCATTAAGTGATTGCTTAAAATATCAATTCTCAAGTTATGAGATAAGTTCATTAAAAATGCTATGCTAATATTATTCAATATTTGTAATCTCTGAAAATATAGCAAACGGAAGTAACAATGGCAGCTTTTGATTTACCTGAAAATATCATTCAAAAATTATCAACAGTACTGGATCAATTACAACAAGTTCTTCCAGAAACCAAACAAGAGACTGATTTTGCATCCCCTGCATTTAGATGGCATGAAAAGCAACTCAAAGCTATTTATCAACCCAAAGCTATGCACTTAGAAGATCTAAAAGGGATTGAGCGCCAAAAGGCCAAAATTCTACAAAATACTGAACAATTTTTGCATGGCTTACCTGCCAATGATATTTTGCTCACAGGTTCGCGGGGTACAGGAAAGTCGTCTATTGTCCGCTCATTATTGACCCAATATGTAAATCAAGGTTTGCGTTTAATTGAAATCGAACGTGATGATTTATCAGATCTCCCTGAAATTCAAAAAATAATTAAAGACCGTCCTGAAAAATTCATCGTGTATTGCGATGATTTGGCTTTTAATGCTGAAGATGAAAATTATCGTAGTTTAAAAAGTGTTTTAGATGGCTCATTGCAATCAGGTTCAAGTAATTTCATCATTTATGCAACCAGTAATCGTCGTCATTTACTGCCAGAATTTATGCATGAAAATACACCCGTCACTAAGGTCGATGTACCCCAATATAAAGAATTGCATCCGCAAGAAGCTATTGAGGAAAAGATTTCATTGTCTGATCGTTTTGGTCTGTGGTTATCTTTTTATCCTATGGATCAAAATCTGTATTTAGAAATTGTTGAACATTATCTGCGTAAAGAAAACATGGCTTATAATGATGACGTCCGTGCTGAAGCTTTAAGATGGAGTCAGGCACGTGGGCAACGCTCAGGTCGTGCTGCCTATCAGTTTTCTAAACATTGGATTGGTTCAGAGCGTTTAAAAGCAATTTAATCCGTCATTGAAAAAAGTTGTTATTGAAATTTCTGTTTTCGATAACAACTTCAATCATCTGCAAATGTTATCTACGAAAATTATCTACAAAAACTATGCGATTGGCTTTTTTGCATTCAATTAGATTTTTTTGAAATAAAAATAAATTTATCAACATAATTTTCAGGTACTTGAACAAAAACATCAACTCAGCAAAGAATTTGTAAATTCCGCACATCACAGTTTAAGCGTGATAAAATGCGCAACAGTTTCAGATAGGATCGGTCTATGCAGTTTGTTCATCTTGGTGTTTTTACAGAATTTTCGATTTCAGAATCGATTGTTCGGATACCTGATCTTATCAAAGCTACTGCATCTGACAACATGCCTGCACTGGCGATTACAGATTTGTCTAACCTGCATGCTGCGGTAAAATTTTATAACAAAGCAATGAGTAAAGGCATTAAGCCAATTTTTGGTAGTACCATCCGCCTAAATGATGCAAATCACAAAGCAATTTTATTGGCGATGACCAATAAAGGATGGCGTGGTTTAACTGAAATCGTGTCTCGCGGTTTTATTGAAGGACAACAACTTTCAATTCCGTGTATTCAAAAAGATTGGATTCTGGAACAATCTCAAGACATTATTGTGCTTTTAGGGTTACACAGTGATGTTGGTGATATGCTCTGCTCCGCTTATCCTGAAAAAGCTGAATCATTAATTGAAGAATGGATTTCTAAATTTGGTAATCGTGTTTATTTGGCACTGACTCGTACTGGTCGTACATTAGAAGAAAACTTTAATCAAGAAGCTGTCAAACTAGCAGCCAAATATAATATTGGCGTGGTTGCTCATAATGATGTGCATTTTATTAGCACGGAAGACTATGAGGCACATGAAGCTCGGGTTTGTATTGCAGACGGTTATGTCTTAGGTGATAGTAAACGCCCTAAAAATTATAGCACTGAGCAATACTTCAAAACTTCTGCTGAAATGATTGAACTGTTTGCCGATATTCCAAGTGCGATTGAAAATACTTTACATATTGCAAAACGTTGTACTGTATCTTTACGCTTGGGCTTCAATGACTTACCAGACTACCCTATCCCAGATGGTCATACCATCTACACCTATTTCAACCATTTGTCTGAACTTGGCTTAGAAGAACGTCTTGATGTCCTTTACCCAGTTAAAAAACGGGATGAGGATTGGGCTGATATTCGAAAGCCTTATGATGAACGACTCACTTACGAGCTAGATATCATCAATAAAATGGGGTTCCCTGGCTACTTCCTCATCGTCATGGACTTTATTCAATGGTCTAAAAATAACGGCGTCCCCGTTGGTCCGGGCCGTGGTTCAGGTGCAGGTTCTTTAGTCGCTTATAGTTTAAAAATCACCGATTTAGATCCACTACGCTATGACCTACTTTTTGAACGTTTCTTAAATCCTGAACGTGTATCTATGCCCGATTTTGATGTCGATTTCTGTATCGCAGGGCGAGATAAAGTAATCGATTATGTGGCTCGTCACTATGGTCGTGAAGCTGTTTCACAGATCGCAACATTTGGAACAATGGCTGCAAAAGGTGCGATCCGAGACGTTGCCCGTGTCTTAGGTAAATCTTATGGTTTAGCGGATCGTATTTCAAAAATGATTCCAACCAAACCTCTAGGCTTGACTTTATTGGAATCTATTGACGCTGAACCACAGCTTAAAGATATCGTCACTAATCCGTCTAATCCTGACAATGATGATGCCGCTGAAATTTGGGATATGGCACTCAAACTCGAAGGTCTAACCCGTAATACAGGTAAACATGCAGGCGGTGTCGTTATTGCACCAACTAAAATTACTGATTACTCTGCCGTTTTATGTGATGCCGATGGTACAGGTCGTGTCGCCCAGTTTGATAAAGATGATGTTGAAGCAGCAGGCTTAGTCAAATTCGACTTCTTGGGACTTCGTAATCTGACAGTTATTGAAGATGCTGTGCAAAACATCAATAAACGCATTCAATCTGAAACGCCTTTAGATATTTCACTCATTCCCTTAACAGATGCCCTTGCTTATGCTGTATTTGCCGATGCAAATACCACTGCGGTATTCCAGTTTGAATCCGTGGGCATGAAAAAAATGCTCAAAGAAGCACGTCCAAGTAAATTTGAAGAAATTATTGCCTTTGTATCGTTATATCGTCCGGGTCCAATGGATCTTATTCCAGACTTTATTCATCGTATGCATGGTGGTGATTTTGAGTATCTCCATCCTTTATTAGAAAGCGTACTTGAACCTACCTATGGCATCATGGTGTACCAAGAACAGGTGATGCAAGCTGCGCAGATTTGTGCAGGCTATACCCTCGGTGGTGCTGACTTACTTCGCCGTGCTATGGGTAAAAAGAAAGTCGAAGAGATGGAAAAGCAGCGTGCAACCTTTATTGAAGGTGCTGCACTTAAAGATATCGATACTGGTACAGCCAATCATATCTTTGACTATATGGAAAAATTCGCAGGCTATGGTTTCAATAAATCACATGCTGCGGCTTATGCCCTCGTTGCTTACCAAACTGCTTGGTTGAAAGCACATTATCCGTCAGAGTTTTTAGCAGCGGTTTTATCTTCGGAAATGCAGAATACTGACAGTGTCGTCTTCATTATCGATGACTGTCGTAGCAACGGTTTAGAGGTTTTACCACCTTCCATTAATATGTCTTTTTATCAATTCTATGCCAGTGATGAAAAAACCATTATTTATGGTCTAGGTGCAATTAAAGGCGTTGGCGAACAAGCCATGCAATCCGTAATTGATTCGCGTGAGCAAGATGGCGTATTTAAAGACTTATTCGACTTCTGCCATCGTGTTGATCTGAAAAAAATTAATAAGCGTACATTAGAAGCACTCATCCGCTCTGGTGCTTTAGATTGCTTAGGTATCGATCGCGCAAGTCTTATGGCACAATTACCTGAAGCCGTTCAAGCAGCCGATCAAGCACGCTCTAATCGCGAAACAGGGATTATGGATTTGTTTGGTGAAGTGGAAGAGGTTCAACGTAAACCTGCCAAGCCTGTTAAACCATGGTCAGATGAGGTTCGCTTAAAAGGTGAAAAAGACACACTCGGTTTATATTTAACAGGTCATCCAATTGATGTTTACCGCCCAGAATTGAAAGCTTTTATTTCAAATAAAATCAATGAACTTACCCCTACACGACGTGGCGTAACCACAGTTTTTGCAGGCTTGGTCGTCGATATAGCAAACTTCCCAAATCGCATGATGATCACCTTAGATGACGGTACAGCACGCATTGAAGTATCTGCAAATCATGAACGTTTTAACCGTTTCAAAGACATTATTCAAAATGAAAAAGTCGTGGTTATTGAAGGTGAGATTTATGAGCGTGAAGGTTTTGACCGCCCAATGGGCCGTTTAACCAAAGCATTCACACTTAATGAAATTCGTCAAAAACGTGCCAATAATATTACAGTAAAATTAGCACCTGAAATCATTAGCAAAACACTCAGTACAGATATTCAAAAGATTTTACTCCCCTTTTGCAATGTAGATATGTGTCAGCATATTCCTATGCAAATCCAATTGGATTATGACTACGCGACTGCCGAATTGCATTTAGGTCAACAATGGAAAGTCGCTCCGTTGGATGAATTACTTTCTAAGTTACGTGATTATTTTGGTAAAGAATCGATTCATATTGAATATTATGTCAAATCAAAAGCTGCTAAAGCTGTTGATCATCGTGAATTAGCAAAACCAACTCAAGTTGCTGCTCCTGCTCATAATGTGAGTATGGATGATGCGATGGATCAATATATAGCGGATTCAAGCCAATTCTCGTAATACATTTTTAATCAACACCTTAGTCAATTAACACCCGAGTTAATCAAAACTATATATTTTGGAAAATTAATGGATATTATCGACAATGCTGTGGTATCACAGCATTTAAGTCATGTACGTATTGTTATGGTCAATACCACACTCCCTGCAAATATTGGGAGCGCATTACGTGCAATGAAAACCATGGGCTTATCAAAATTGGTTTTGGTTGCGCCAAAAACCTATCCTCACCCAGATATAAATGCACTAGCAGCAGGTGCGACCGATCTCATTGATCAAATTGAAATTGTTGAAACTTTAGAACAAGCTATTAAAGATTGTCATTTGGTTTTTGGTACCAGCGCTCGTAGCCGAACGATTCCTTGGCCATTACTCGATGCTCGCCCTGCGGCACAAAAATCGATGCAAGCTGTGGTCAAAGACCAACAAGAAATTGCAATTGTTTTTGGTCGTGAAGATCGTGGTTTGACCAATGAAGAATTAGCAATGGCAAATTACCATGTCACCATTCCTGTCAATACTGATTATGGGGTTTTAAATGTTGCCCAAGCCATTCAGGTCATCTGCTATGAAATGCGTGTGGCAACTCTAGAATTGGCAGAAAAACAAGTTGATGATACGGCTGTAATGCATGTCACTGATTCTGAAGATATGCATTGGGATGAACCACTGGTAACTCATGAGCAAATGGAACAGTTCTATCCACATATCGAAAAAATGTTAGCAGAAATTGAATTTTTAGACCCTAAAAACCCAAGATTACTCCCATTGCGCTTGCGTCGATTATTTGGGCGTATACAATTAGATAAGATGGAATATCATTTATTACGTGGCATTTTTAGTCGCGTACAAGCTTTAAATAATGGGACATGGAAAAAATCCAAAGATGAGGATCTAAACTAATGCTGAAACAGCTCAAAGAAGATATCCAAGCTGTATTTTCGCGTGATCCTGCTGCGCGTAATACATTTGAAGTTTTAACCACTTACCCAGGTATACACGCATTAATCATGCATCGTGTGGCACATGAACTTTGGGAAAATGAATGTAAAACTTCGGCACGGATTTTGTCTTCTTTCAGTCGCTTTGCAACAGGTATAGAAATTCATCCCGGTGCGAAAATTGGTCGACGTTTTTTTATCGACCATGGCATGGGTGTGGTGATTGGTGAAACTGCTGAAATCGGTGATGATGTAACGCTTTATCATGGTGTGACCCTCGGTGGCACAACATGGAATAAAGGGAAACGGCATCCTACTTTGGCAGATGGTGTTGTGGTTGGTGCAGGTGCAAAAATTTTAGGGCCATTTATTGTCGGTAAAAATGCCAAAGTTGGATCTAATGCTGTTGTCACCAAAGCAGTTCCAGAAGGTGTAACCGCTGTTGGTAACCCCGCTCGTTTCATTTCCAAAGATAAAGAGCAGATTCAAAGCACTGAACAAGAAGCGAAGTGTCCTGAACAAACTGAATCTATAATCGAAAATACAGATTTCCAAGCCTATGCAGCCACACAAGAGCAATCCGACCCGATGCTTGAAGGTATGCGTGTATTGTTGGATCGTTTAGAACAGAATGAAAAACGCATGAACCACTTGTGTCAACGTTTATCGCTTTTAGACCCAACATTCAACAAACAACAAGCCAATGAACAACCTTATAGCGACGAAGAAATCAAAATTATTGAAGATGTTCGCCGTGAATGTGAAGCACAAAACAACCACACTCAGGGTTAAAATTTTGTGATATTTCATAAAAATGTAAATATGATGATGCCTAAAAATCATTACGCTAAACATAAATAAAGTATCAACGTACTCTATTGTATAAGTTTTAATAATGTAAACCCAATCAAGTTGCATGTTCATACATCTTTTCATAGACTGATGTCCATACAATTTTATCTTGAATTTCTTTATATAAATCATTGGAAGAAACACATGACAATTAAGCCTTTGGCATATGCTCTGCTTGCTACTTCAGTGCTCACTGCATGCTCAACGACGCCCCTACAGCAACAAAAACCACCTGCAAATGAGCCATTCGTTTACACAGAACCAGAATTGTCACCTCCTTTTTACGCACTTAACCCTTTTAATTATGAGCAGCCGCCAGTTTTTGAATTAGAATTAAAAAAAGCATCAGCTCAACAGGTCAATAAACTAGAAGTGACGGATCCTGCTAATCCCACTCAAAAAATGATTTTAGAGACTAATAAATTAATTATCCCAACTATAAATAGCAAACAAAGAGCAATGAAATATGCTGTTTTAGCGGGTGATAATGAAATTGACATCACTGCAATTGATGATTTTTTACAAATGGTTGAAGGTAAAGCACGTCATTACCCGCCACAATTTACAGACCGTCAAGAACGTAAAGGTTTTGAAAGTAAGCTTAAAGAAGTTTCTACACAGCTCGACCAACTAGCCTCAAAACCAGATGCATCTTTTGATATTCTTATTCGCGCATTTAAAGCGAGCATATTGGGGCGTAACCTCGACTTAGGTTCTGCTTATACCACTAAATCTTTAGATTATGCACAACGTATTCTCAAAATAAATAAAGAAGATCCTGAAGCGAATTTATGGTTTGGTTTCTCTTTATCTGAAGGTGGTGGTCAAAAAGAAGCGCTACCGTATTTAGATAAAGCCACTAAACAAGGTGTACAAGAAGCGTATTTATCGACCGCAAATACTTATTTGGGTATGGAGCAAAAGAAAAATGCGATTCAAACTTTAAAAAATTATAAAGTGAAATATCCTTCTGAAGCTGAAGTTGCAGATCGTTTAATTCAAGAAATTGAAAAACAAGGTCGTTATAATGTTTGGCAGATTTTGAAAAATCCTGCTCAAGCGAAATAACTTTTACTGAGAAAGTGGTTTTTTACTTCAAATAAGACCATAATTAAAAATAGACTGAACATTCAGTCTATTTTTAATTTATAAATTGAATTTCAATAAAAATATCGTATGATTCAAAAAAGATTGAACTGGTTAATGATTATGCAAAACACTAAAACAATTTTTTTGCTCTGTGCAATGGCAATAAGCCCTTTGCTTTTAAATGGTTGTCAGGTCGTTAGTGTTAAAAATCAAAAAGTAAATGTCACTATTGCCAATGAACGTGACAGTATTTTAACGCGTTCAAAAATGAGTGAAGCCAGCTTAAATGTACTTTCCATGACAGGACGAGAAGCCAAGTCATGTACCGAAGATCCTGACAAATGTGTCACTGATTTAGCGCAAATTCCACAAATTCAAGATGAACAATTACTCTCTACTGCCAGTGAAATCTACTTAACCAAAGCTTTATCTTTGGGTGAATCGTCCAATTGCAAAATCAGCATTTTTTCTAAGCATCAATCTGAAGAAAAACAAAAAATTAACCAACAAAATCATGAAAAATGCTTAGACCAACAAATGATCATGTTAGATAAGAGCATTCGTTATAGCTATGGCTATTTATTTAAGACCGAACGCCAACCACATCAGCGTATTTTCAATAATAGACAAGTACAAATTCGAGATTTTTACAATCAATCATTGGCAAAGTTAATCTCGACCTATGCACTCAGACATAAAAGTCAAAAAATTTCCAAGCAAATTAAAGTCGGTACAAGCACTTATAGCATCAACTTTTCAGGTTATCCGCAACTCGCCAATACGGAACTTGAGAACTTATTATCGAGTTATAATTTAAACTTTTCAGGGCTTCGCTCGATCAACCGTCGAGATGGTTTCGGTGCTGAATTTGTTGCCGTTCTACCTGAAAATAAAGCACCTGAAGAAAATAAATACATTATTGATCCTAACAGCCATCAATATAAAAATGGCATCAATCCGAATATTCATCCACCACGTTATTTATCAGTCAGCATTGCAGCGCAACCCCAGAATTCTGAAAATTTACAAAATATTTTGCACGACCCAAATTTTCAACTCAATATTTATGACCCTTATAGTATTGAAAATATTAAAGTGAGTGGAAAAGAATATCCGCTTGCTGCCAATTTTTCTGCACCCTACGGGTTATGGCTCGCTGAAAATAATCTAGGTATTGCAGCTTATCTGAGTTTAATTGATCGTGATCAGCACTTAACCATGCCGCATTTATACATGCTTGAACCCTACAATCCGAATAAGAAAGTGATTGTTTTGGTTCATGGTTTAGCAAGTAGCCCTGAGGCTTGGATTCGTTTAACCAATGATATTATGGGCGATGATGTCTTAAGAGAACATTATCAAGTGTGGCAAGTTTTTTATTCAACCAATATGCCCATTTTAGAAAGTCGCTATCAGATCAATACCATTATTAACCAAGGCTTTGCTTCTATTGACCAAAATTCCCCTTCTGCTAAAGATGCGGTTTTGATTGGTCATAGTATGGGCGGTATTATTGCGCGCTTATTGGTGAGTGATGCCAACCTTATTCAACCTGCATTAAACATGTTAAATAATCGAAAATTCGATAAATTTAAAAATGATGATATTTTTAAATCACGTTTAACCATTAAATCTGTGCCTAATTTCGATCGTGCAATATTTATATCTGCACCTCATCGTGGTACTGAGTTTGCAGATCGTTGGTTTACTTTAGCTGCACGAAAAATCATTAAACTACCTGGTGCATTTTTAGGTGCTTTAGCAGATTCAATTGATGAACGAGATGTCAATGCGAAAAACTTTCTAAAAGATGTCGGTCATGGTCTAATTCAAAATGGCCCTAGTGATTTAAGCCATAATTCTAAATTTACCTTATTGACTAAAAATATTATGCCTAAAAAAGGTATGGTTTATCATTCTATTATGGGTAATATTACAGACAGTAATGACCCAAACATTATGACTGATGGTATTGTCCCATATAAAAGTGCGCATTTAGATGGTGCCGTTTCTGAGAAAATCATCAAAGGTGGTCACTCAATCCAAGAAACACCAGAAGCAGTATTAGAATTAAGACGAATTTTAAGATTACATTTGAGTGACTTGGGTATTTATAAACGATAATCAAAATTCAAGACATAGCACTTGGAGTACTATGTCTTGAATTCAGCAAATTTGATAAATGGTTAAGATTGAAACTAAAGCTTAAATCTATTGAGAAACTTTTTAAAAATCAATATGACGATGACTATATGGTTTATGTAGATATAGTTCAGGAATTATATCTCACATTCACTTTCCAAATAGCTCTATCTAACTCCCTCAAGCAGCCTGCATAAAAACATCTATCACACAAACTGAAGACGACCGAACAGCCAAAGCTGATATCGAAAGCTATTTTTAGCATATGGAAAAATTAATTTCCAAGTGCATTGATTACAGTTTTTTTAATTTTCAATCCCAATATCACAATCCATCTTTATTGTTTAATCGTTAATCATAGTGTGACTTTTTTCAAGCACTTAAAAATTTACTATAAATCTTCTCTTTTGGCATAAAGCAACCTTTTGTTACTATAAAAGACCTGTTTTATCTTTCAGTTTTAATTTATATCAAAAAGTGACTGATAAAAGTTTGATGAAAAGTATGTTCATAGGTAGTTTTGATTTTTATATAATTTATACTACCCTCTTAAACCTACATCAATACTCAAAAAAGTATCGGTTTGGATAGAATCAGTATCGATTGAATCTGAAAACGCTCAATCACATAGATTTTAAAAATTTAAAGGCTTTATTAAATTGACTCAAGATAATTCAATGACTGACTCACCATCTCACACCCCTATGATGCATTAATACTTTATCATTGTTTTAATTAGCTATTTTTAGGTTAATTATAATTAAGTACACCATAGGGTATACATAATAAAAAAGCATGCTCATTGGCATGGTGTTATTAGGTATTTATAGCTTAATTATTCAAAAGGAAAACTTAAATTCGTATTGCTTTGAATTGTCCTAATCGCCGTTTCCCGTACTTTATCATCAATATCATACATCAACCCTAAAGCACATTGGTAATGCTCAGCACAAACTTTTCTTACTTCTGAATCTTCATCATTTATCAGTTGAATGGCACCAGAACAATATTGTGCACAAGCCTTGCGAATTTCTATCTCATCATCATGTAAAAGATCATCTACGCAGTCTTCATATTCTAAACAAGCCAATCGAACATTCATGTCATTATCATTGACTAGTGCTTTTGCAAAATCCTCATCAACTTCAACACATGCCTTCCGAACTTCTGGATCACGGTCTTGAATCAAGATAGCTGCAATATGGTAATTATTTAATTCTTTTAAAGCATTTAACTTTAGCTTTGTATTCTGACTTTCCAAAATCATGAATTTAGCATGCTCTGCGATAGCATCATCTTCATCTGTCATTAACTGAATAGTACAACTTTCGTAAAGCTGAACACATGCTGACCTTACATCCCAATCATCTAAATGATGATCTAGAATCAAGAGTGCCATTTCTTCATCTATATGACATAAATCAACTAATTGCTCTGAACCCAAACAATACCAATCATTATCCTCAATAAGCTTTTCAATACATGCGCTTTTGATGTCTACATCTTCATCATGAATCAAAGATAAGGCATATTCTCTCGAGTGCTGAGCACATAGCAATCGCAGTTGCTTTGTATCTGACTCCAGACACTCTTCAGCAAAATGCTCATCTTCTTCAATTTCATTTTGTAAAATATCCGAAGCCACAACACGTAACCCGATATCTTCAGAGGTAATTAAGCCTAAAGCTACTGTTCTTAGAATGTCAGTATCCTCTTCACCAGCCTCAAGTATTAAAGGAAAACATGATTCCCAATTTAGGCAAGCCCAGCGAACACTCACATCTTCATCTTGATACAAAAATCGAGCACATGCCTCCCATTTTTCAGCACATATTGAACGAATAGTTACATCTTTATCAGCAATAAGCTTTAAAGCTAAAAACTCATAATGAATAGCACATAGCTGTCTAATTTCAGGATTTTCATCATGAATTAAAGTTTGTGCAAAGAACTCACTTTTTTCAATACATCTCTTTTTAATATCTTTATCAAAGTACGAAAGGTATTTATTTGCTGTCAGTGGATCAGTCAGTAAGGCATCTACCTGAGCATCAATATTTTGCATATCCATTACCTACTCAAAACCCCGTATAAAACTTCTCAATCAACTGGCGTGTTTTAATCAATAAATTGCTCAACACATTGTCCCGTTCAAACAGCTTGATTTTGTAGTTTGGTAATTCTTTCATTTCTTCTTTTCTTGGTAAGCGTTTATTAAACTCATAATTATCCAAGACTTGTTTCATAACTTCAGGCTTTAGATTTTCTTTTTCACAAAAGTGCTGATAGGCTTGCTCTTTTTCTGCATCCCAAAACTGAGCAAAAGCCACCTGTACGCTTTGCCCATTCATCATTTTTGGCATATTTTCTTCGATGAACTTTTGAATCAAGTCTTGCTTATCATGCAAGCTAATATCACTACCAATCAGATCGTTTACCTGTGCTTTATATCTCTGCCGCTGCTCATCTGTTTCAGCATTCACTGCCATCTGTAACAGCGTCAGGATATAACCCACATTAATACGGTCACTGTGTAATAAATCCAATTGAAAATCGACATCATCCAATACCGAAACTTTTTCTTTCTTGGTGGTCTTTCTAACGGCACGACACAAGTCAGCATACTTAGAGGCGAAGTTCGCAAAGTGCTGCTTATCCAGTTGGGTTTGGTCTTGATCGTACTCAATAAAAGTTTGTAATTGCGCGTTATAACGCATCACTTCACGGAAGGCCTTAATAAATTCCAGTTGCTGTTCTTCAGTGACAAGATCATCGACTGATTGGTAATTGGGCGTTAAGGCAAACAATTTGCTCACCGCTGCTTGGTAATCCTGTTCGATTTCCGCATAGCTTGGAACAAGTACAATCTTGGTGGTTTCTTTATTGGAAAATAATGCCAAAGCTTCATCAGTGGCACGTTTTAAATTGCGGAAACAGATGATATTACCAAACGGCTTTTTGTCATTTAATACCCGATTCGTCCGTGAGAAGGCTTGAATCAGACCGTGATGTTTAAGGTTCTTATCAACATACAAGGTGTTGAGTGGCTTTGAATCAAAACCTGTGAGGAACATATTGACCACGATTAGAATATCAATCTGCCTATTTTTTACGCGCTGTGCGATATCGCGGTAGTACGCATAAAATTGATCACCTGAGTTGTAGTTGGTTTTGAACTGTCGATTGTAATTAGCAATGTAGCGATCCAGCTTATCCCGACTAGATGAATTGACCTGACTTGGAATATCTGCGGCTTCTTCATGAATCAAGCCATTTAAGTCATCAGTCGGTACAGCCTCATTTGCAGCGTAGGAAAAGATGGTTGCAATGGTCAAAGGCTTAAATATCCGACCTTGTGCTTCATCTTCAATTTGCTTTTCAGCCTGCACCTTTTCAAAGATGTCGTAATATTGGGTCAGTGTATCTACTGAACTGACACAGAACATAGCTGTGAATTCACGATTACGGGTTTTGGTATCGTGGATATTGACAATGTAGCGGGCAATCATTTCTAAGCGTTGCGGGTTGTCGTAAAGTTCTTTGGTATCGATGCCTTCTACATCTTCATCATAACTTTCATTAGTCGCCATGCCTTTGACCGTGTATTTGCCACGATAATCAATTTGGAATTGAAGTACGTTACGGTCTCGAATCGCATCCACAATGACATATTGATGCAAACACTGATTGAACAAATAGTCAGTGGTGAGTTTCAAACCTGCTTTAGATTGACTATTTTCCTCAAAGATCGGTGTTCCCGTAAAACCAAACATCTGTGCATTGCTGAAAAACTTCTTGATGTTCTGATGGGTTTCACCAAACTGACTGCGATGACACTCGTCAAAGATAAACACCACTTTCTGGTCTTTGAGATAATCGATGTATTCCAGATAGCGATCGTTGCTGATGGCTCGATTGAGTTTTTGAATGGTCGTTACAATCAGTTTGTCATGACGTTGGTCAAGCTGTTTAACCAAAGTAGATGTGTTATCAGTACTGTCCACGCTCTCGGCTTTAAAAGCATTGAATTCTCTGGATGTTTGCGTATCAAGGTCGTTACGATCCACCACGAACAGGACTTTTTCCACGTCCGGCATCTGCATGATGATCTGACTGGCTTTAAACGAGGTCAGGGTTTTGCCTGAACCAGTGGTGTGCCAGATATAGCCATTCTGATCCGAGCTTTGTACATGCTGGACAATTTTCTGTACTGCATAGATCTGATAGGGACGCAGCACCATCAGGCTTTTTGTGGTTTCTAGCAGCACCATGTACTGGGTCAGCATTTGGGTCAGATGCTGCTGATTTAAAAATGCTTCGGCAAAGTCGACAATTTCATTGATGTGTTTGTTACTGACATCGGCCCATGGAAAGGCAAACTCGATGCCAGTAGTACCATTTGAATAATAGCGGGTATTGGCACCATTACTGATGACAAACAGCTGGATAAAACCAAACAGGCCCTGTCCTGCCCAATAGGCTTCACGGGTATAACGCTGGGTCTGATTAAAGGCTTCGGCAATTTCCATACCGCGCTTTTTCAGCTCGATCTGTACCAGTGGCAAACCATTGACCAGTAAAGTCACATCAAAACGGCTGGTACGTCCATTATAGTCGCGGTGGTCGATAGTGATTTGATTGGTGACTTGATATACATTTTTGCTTGGGTCATCTGATAAAAAGAAAATGTGCTTGCTTGAACCATCATCAAATTTGACAGGAAACTGGTCACGTAAGTTTTTAGCCCGTTCAAATACCGTGCCTGTATTAAGAAAGCTAATCACCTGCTTCCATTCAGTTTCTGACAGTGGCGCTAGTCCATTGGCGCGTTCAATCTGGGTTTTCAGGTTTGACAGTAGCTGGCTTTCATCCTTGAGCGTGACTGAGGCATAACCCAATTGCTTGAGCTGGCTAATCAGTTCATTTTCAAGTTGGTATTCGCTTTGTACTGTCATTTCACCATCACTTTAAATCAATATTTAACAACAACTTAACCAATACAATAACTAAGCATAGTTTTAGCTATTTATCAAATTTTAGACTCTATTTAAACAAAATCTGTGCAACGCATATTTTTCATTAATCTCATTTAAAGACTTGATAAGAGGAATACCACATAGAAAACTTTTAAAGAATCAGTGCATTAATCTCAAAAACTGAGGATTATTCACCTTCATTTGCAAATTGTTTTTATATTCTTCAATTGTTCCTCGAGCACAGAAACGCTTACCTACCATGCCATCAATACGACCGAAACGCTCTTCAAACCATTTGTAGTTATTGTCCCAAACTAAAAGCGTCAACGTTTGATTCGGATACATTCGATCAAGGTTTAAATAATGCCGATTTTCTAAATGCTTAATCTCAGCTAACTGCCCACATGCCATCACGGTCTTACCAACATGGAATGGAGCTTTAATTGCCTCAATTTTAATTTCCTGCGAAAAAGCATTTAAGCTCGCCATAGACAACAAAGAAGTAATTAATATTTTTTTTAGCATAGGGAACACCTTAAGTATTTAATAGCTTGAAATCTGATTTTCTACAGAGCGAATCACAATTTGAGGAACACCTTTATAGCTTTCGACTAAGCCCGTGATACAAATCTTGCTACCCTCTGATGTCGGCATGATGTTGTTTGACCAAATCACTGCACTGAATTTATGTTTTGGATATATACCTCCAAAATTTATATACGTTGCTTTTGCTGTTTTTGAAATTTGACTCACTTCACCACAGACAGTCGTATTTTCCCCAATATATGCATCGGCTTCATAGACTGTAATCTGACTGGATGACGATAAATTTGTATCGTCTATATTTCCTTCAAATGGATTTGCGACAGTCGGTTCAACAATCTCTCTTGGTTGAGCAACTGGTTGAATTTCAGATGGTGTACTTTCTACCTGTCGTTTATTGGCTACTACTGGAGTAAATCTCTCAGGTAAATTTTGATTTTCCTGACTACTTGATGATTCTTCTTGTGACGAAGCAGTAATATCACCTCCTATTGCAGAAGTATCATAATCTGCTTCAGACCTCGAATCACTTTTCGCAATTATCAAGTAAACTACTATCAAAACAATGAAAATAATTAGGCAAGCAATCATAGCTTTGTATTGTTTATTCTTGCGAGTCTGTTCTTGATATAAAGGATTTAGCCCTGCTTGTTTTTTAATCTCAAGCTCATGTTCTTGTTGCTTCTTTTTAATCTCAAGCTCATGTTCTTGTTGCTTCTTTTGATACTCTAACTCATCTTCCCTTTTTTTCTGCTCAATTTCTTGGTCGTCTGCCATTCGAGAAAAAACAGCTAAAAAGAAAAGCACTGCAAAGATAATCCCTATAGTCTCTAACATCATTACCTCCTAGATAATTTGCTGTAATGAATTTAGAACCATTTGTGGCTTCCCTCTGTATTCCTCAATTTTACCTTGAATACATAAGGTATTATTTTCTACATTTCGCAGTTGTTTGCTGATATGAGAGTTATTATTCCAAATGACTACTGTAAATGTTGCTTTTGGATAAGGTTGATCAAAGTTCAAATACACCCCTTTTGAGAACTCTTTTAATTGGGCTACCTTACCGCATACTATTCGATTTTGACCAATAAACATACTAGCTTGAATAGATTGAATATGATTCGCACTTGAAGTGGAATTTTGATCTGCCTGAACATCTGATGAAAGATAACTAGGTGAAACTTGCTGTGTTATGGGTATATTCTCAGCAGATTGTGAGGTCGATTTTATATATAACACTGCGCCTAGCGCAATAGAGGCAACAAGACCTACTCCGATATAAATCTGTTTTTTGATTTCATTTTTAACTGAGCCAAGCTCTTGTGTTTGCCTTCCTTTCATCTCTGAAAGTTCTTTTTGTACATTTTGTAGTTCTTGTAAATGATTTTGTTTAAATGCATCTATACCTTTTCTGACATTGCTTAGCTCATTTGAAACATCTGAATGATTTAGTGAATTATTTGTAGTTAGCTGTTTTTCTAAATCGGCTATTTTAGCTTCTTGTTCAGCGATTAGAACTTGAATCTGTTTTTGTTTAGATTGTTCAGTAATTTGATGGCTCACTTGAGCTTGTAATGCTTTACGAATCTCAAGGATCACTTGTTGCTGTTGTTGAAATGCTTTTTTATTGGTATAGCGTAAGACAATTCCAAATTGTTGAATTAAATCATTCTGACGCTCGAGAAAGTCATTAAACTTTTCATACCCCTTATTATTGATTTTTGCGTAACCGTCCAATTCAATTGGCAATTGATAGCCTTTGCTTTCATTAACGATCATGAAATCAATATACCGATTACCAGATTTATTATCTTTAAATGGATACTGAGCGATAACATCATCGGGGGTGATTTCTGGCATTTGACTTAAAATTTCATCTACAAATTTTTCTTCATAGCCAACAATATGCTTAATCTTGTCTCTATTTTCATATTTCCACTTTTGCCAGTCCAACATTCCACACCCATACAAAAAAATTAAAAAACTCTAAAGCTTAAAATTATACAAACATCTGCTGCAACAAGCCATTTTTCCAAGTTTTCGCTTGTTCAATTTGCTGTGCCACGACTTCAATTTTTTGGTCAATCGCAGATAAGAAATTAGCGATTTTGGTTTGTTCTTCCTTTGTTGATGGAATCTTGTATTCCAATTTTTTCAAATCTTTATTATAGACATGCTTCACCGTTGTACCTGTAACACACAATAAAATTTTGCTTTTCTCAAAATTTATTAAGTAGCTAAAAAATTTAGGTGAGCAGATATATTTTGGTCTTAATATATTGATATCCCCACCAAGAAAAACACCCTTTCGATTTAGGCATGATGCTTTTGCAAGCCCATCGGGAGTTACATCAGAGCTAGGCATCAAAATATCACCAATATTACTAGGGTTCTTTGCCTTTAAATTTGTTTTTGAATACACCTTATCAATAACTTCATTATATTTGGTGAATAACTCGCCATAATGAATGCACTCAAACTGACTTTCTGGATCGATATTACTCTTTGAGAAAGGTTCGCCTCTAAAAAAATCAAATATTTCTCCTAATTTCTTTTCCTTCCACTCCCCAAACTCACTGCCATCATCTGCTTTAAAACGAATCTGCTGACTAAACAACTTCTGCATCATGCCTTGTTTATATTGGCTAAGTAACTCATGTTTTTGCGTGAGTTGGCTAATCTTTTCATCGACTGCGGAAAGAAAAGAAGCGATTTTGGTTTGTTCTGCTTTGGATGGAAGGCTAATAGGTAAAGATATTAGATCTTCTCTAACAAATCCTTTAATAGACGTCCCTTGATTTAAATCTAACAATCTTGGGGTGATATTTTTCATTAAATATGCAATAAAAAGAGCATAATCTTTTTTAGGTGTGAGAGCTGTAAAATCTTGACTTGTACATAATTCTTGGTTTGTAAGAGCAACTTTTCCAACACCAACACGAGATACTAACAAAATACTATTCTTAGGTATCTTTTTTGTAGCACTATTTTTTATAGCATCTTCTGAAATAAAGCGATTTATACGTATATCGAAGATACTCTCTTCATTTAAATCAGAACTAGATATCCAAGGAATGTTCCCATTCCAATAATCATGAATATCTTTTGAAGGAGTTCCTCCACTGCTAAACTCACCTAAATCCTTAACTTTAGTATTGATCCAGTCATTATCAAATTCTTTAAATCTTAACTTCGGTACAGCCATTACTTCACCTCCGCAAACGGAGAAGCAACACCAAGCTCTTTGCAAAAATCTGCAATCACAGCATCAGTATTTTGGCTGTCGTGTTCCAAAGCTTGAAGCTGTTTTGCAATCGCATCTAAATCAATCTCGGCTTCCGCTTCAAAGGTATCCACATAACGCGGAATATTCAGGTTGTAATCGTTATCTTTCACTTCCTGCAAAGTTGCTACATGCGCGTATTTTTCAATATCCTGACGGTTTTCAACCGCTGCAATAATATTGTCCAAATGCTCAGGCAATAACTTGTTTTGATTCTTCTGCTTTTCAAAACCGTTACTGGCATCAATAAACAGAATATTGCCGCTATGCTCACGGTTTTTCTTCAAGACCAGAATACAGGTTGGAATAGACGTACCATAGAAAATATTGGCGGGTAGACCAATAATCGCATCCACCACGTTCATCTGTTCAATCAAATACTGACGAATCACGCCCTCACTCGAACCACGGAACAATACACCATGCGGCAACACCACTGCCATCGTGCCGAGATCATCCAACTGAAACAACATGTGCTGCACAAAAGCCATATCCGCTTTGGAACTTGGTGCAAGCTTGCCATAAGCGGCAAAGCGCTCATCCTGTAGAAATAACGGATCGGCCGACCAGTTGGCTGAAAATGGCGGATTGGCCACCACCGCATCAAACTTTTTATCTAAATGCTGCGGACGGGTTAAGGTGTTTTCCTGCTTGATGTCGAACTTGGCAAAATGCACATCATGCAAAATCATGTTCATCCGCGCCAAGTTATAGGTGGTACGGTTCATCTCTTGACCGTAAATCATATCCACATTTTTGACTTCACGTTTCACCCGCAGCAACAACGAACCTGAACCACAAGTGGGATCATAGACTGAACGTAAACGCTCTTTACCTTGGGTGACAATCTTGGCCAGTAAGGTTGATACTGTTTGTGGTGTATAGAATTCACCGGCTTTTTTGCCCGCACCTGATGCAAACTCACCAATCAGGTATTCGTAAGCATCCCCAAGTACATCGGCTTCAGTATTGCTAATGTCAAAATCAATATCGTCTAAATGACTGAGGACTTTTGCCACCAGTTCATTGCGGTCACTGGCATTATTGCCCAGCTTAGTCGAATTCAGATCCATATCTTCAAACAGGTTGGCAAAGTCATCGGCAGAGTCGGTGCCTAAAGTACTTTGTTCAATCGATTTTAAAGTCGCAGTTAAATCATCCAGAATGAATTCGCCCTGACGGCCACGCTCGGCCAGCGTATGGAATAGTTGTTTTGGCGTCAGCGCATAACCGACTTCGGCAATGGCATTCTTTTTAATTTCTTCGATATAAGGTACATGCTCAGGATTTTGTTCATCTAATTCTAAAAAGCTGACGTCTTCACCATCTAGCACATCATTGGCAAAAGTAACCGACTTTTCCGATAAATATTTAAAGAAAATAAACCCCAGAATGTAATCACGGAATTCATCTGCGCCCATCGTGCCACGTAAAGTATTGGCAATATTCCAAAGTTGTTTTTGTAATTGTTGCAGTTGTACCTGGGTCATTGTTATAGAAGTCCAATTAAGTGAATCATTAATCAAATGATTTTACCTAAAATTCTAAATCATGCAGCAGTAAAAAGGTGGAAAAGGACATAAATTATCGCTTTACTTCAACTTATGGACAGAAAGCCATAAAAATAAAACTCCCATGCTAGATATGGGAGTTTTTATAGTGATCGTACTTTTGATAAACAATTAAAAAATCATAAGTTTGTAGTCAGGTTTAATTGCTTTCGAAGAGTAATGATGCATTTTCATAGGTTCAATAATAGACTTAAAATACTTCGACCAGTCTTGATAGCCCCATGAAGCACCTACCACATGATTGGTCTCAACCAAAAATGCTTGCTCACATACAAGCGCTATTTTCAGATCCACCCATAGTTCTTGACTAAGAAGGTTGAATCTTAAAGGTTCTTCTAAAGCAGGGTGCTTCAGAAGGTGTCCTACATCAGTAAATGCAAATACTCTACCGCAATACTGTCCATTGAGATCTTTAGAGATTTGATAGAAAAATCCATGTAAATTATCTAAATTCTCCTTTTTCAGCATATTGATAAACTTACGTACAACCGCTGCAAACTGCTGCTCATCTTTAAGCTGTAGTGGAATACTCATACGTCGGTAAATGGCATCAAACTTGAAATCTACCTGATGAATGCAGATCTGTTGATGCTCACGTAAAAGTTTGGCAACAAATCGATTGACTGAGGTTTGTTGATCCTTTACCTGTTGAGAAATTTTTGAAATTGTTTTGGTCATCATTTTTTCTTCAACTAATGCCCTACCACGTAACTCATTCCAACACCGCTCAATCAGCATGATATTTGTGAAATATGAATCATCTTTTTGACAGTAAACCGGTAGGGGCAAACTTCTAATTATCCCTGAGCATTCTCTGAAACATTGAAATACCTTTTGTATTTGTGGATCAAAAATATGCCCTTCACCTAACTGTGGATCAAAGCAGTCAAAGTGATGGCTTGCCAAACCTAAAAAATAGTCTAATTGATCGGTGGAAAGATATCCTAAATTATTGTTAGTATTTGAATTTACCCTTAAAACTTGGGCAGAGGGCGAGGTGATTTTTTTAAATAGCTTGGGTGCTTCTGTAAGCACCCAAGCTTGTTGCGCTGAAACATAATTTACAGGAACTGGAATTACTTTGCTCTTTGGCGATAATGCTGCGTATGTATTCATATATAGGCTCTGATATGTATTTTTTTAGTGCCCTGCTCATCAGGTGAATGAGCAGGTATAACTTCGGTGATATGTAGATTTATGTCCCTCTACGAGGGCGGCCTGATTTACGTTTACTTGCTAGCTTCTGACTTACTCCAAACGTCTTCCCTCTTTCACTAGAAGGAAGAAAAAGAAATTGATCAACTTTTGTAAAATAACCTGCAATTTCTTTTAGTGCATTAAATCCCTCCTGATTATCATGATGTAACATTCCTATACCTAAGCGTTTATACCGGTGCTTAGAAGCATTACAATTGTAATAAGCACCCTTCTCCTGAGTGACTTCTACCCACGCTTTACCAAAAGCATCTCCTAAAATTTCATCTTTCTGATGTTGATTACCATCTAAAAAAAACAAGGTATGATAGTGGTAGCCCTTATTTTTCCCATATTCAAGCTTCCAGATATAAGCAATCATATGCACTTTCATAGAACGCAATTTCTTCAGGTAAGTCTCAAAATATTTTTTGAAACATTTAATATCTTCCACTAAGTGCGTTTGATTCTTCAGCATTCCTAAATCAAGACGTAATACAAGCACCTTTGCAAAATTTTCTCTAAGCTCATCAATTTTCTCAATCGCACGATCTAGTTGATGTTTTGATCGCTCAGATCGGTTACGTTGTTCACTAATGAAAGACTCCTCATTTACTAATTCGTATGTTTTGCCAACAAAATGATTTACTAAATCTGCAAAAATAATTGAAATCCCTCTTTTTGGGTCTTGAATCAAATCATTTGCTCTGTAGTTCCTAAAGTATCTTGGTTCAAATCCTATTGGACTTAAGATTTCTTCATACGCCTTGCAATAAACTTCAACATGTTCATTTTTCACCCTTAACAACTCTATATCTTCTTTTAATGGCAAATTAGATAAGAGTTTTAAAAGTAAGGGGGGTTGACCTTCATAACCCCCAATCTTTTTTCTTGAGTAAACAGACTGAATCTTTTTATCGCATATTTGTTGGACAAACCTTACAATATCTGGAAGTTGCTTCAGAACTGAATCAATAATTACTGAATCATTCTCTGATGATTCAGTAATATTCACAGTGTTGTTGTCATCGTTACTCATAGTCATTACTTTTTCCAGACATGAGTTCTCCCTGAAGGTATAGCTTGTGGGCTATACCTATTTCTTAGAAGGCTCATGTATATATAATTAATAGAAGATATATAAACCCTTAATATTATTAAGTACCTAAAGTCTGCTCATTGGCTGAGCACGGCATAGGTGAGCTTAACTGCTTAGATAGCTGGGCATTTATATGGTCAACTCGTTGGAAAGTTATCCTTTTAGTATTTGGCTACATTTCTTGTTTTCAACCAAGTACAGATGTCCTTTTCAAACCACCCTACAGCATTCAAACTTAGTTTGATTGGTCTAGGAAAGTCCTTATCATACCGAGGTGACTTTGGATTCATTTTGTCGTAAATTGTTGACCGGCTAAGACCACTTAATTGTTCAAACTCTTTACGTCTTACAATTTTGAAATCAGAAATTAAATTCATGCTAGGCTCCTTCGATAACTCTTAGGAATAGAATGCACTTTCATTTTTCCAAGCTGTACCCAAACCATCATAGAAATATTGATATTATGCCTACCGTTAGTTTTTCATCATTACAAAGTAAGACACATCCAACTCTTAGACGAATCACCAATTTAGAAATTCTTAAATTTCAATTTGAATTGACATTTCCAAAGTTCTTTGAAGAGCTGCTGAATTCACAAAAATTGATATCTAAAAGAATAAAAAAATTTCTAGAGATACCTGATCATTTTAGTATTGAGCCGGAAGCAGAAGGATTACGTAGTGAATTGATTAGTGATGTTATTTCTAACCTGAAATTGATTGAAGTTTGCTTTTGCTATTTTCAGACCAGCTATTTAAATACTTCTGAAGAAAAACTAACCATGAGTGGTATTAACTTTCAAAAATTTACTATTTTTTTAGAAAGCTTGTCTGATATTTTTACAGATATTCTTGAGTGTGCGAACATCCATGGAATTGATTATTATTATTTTTCAGCAACTTACTCTATAAGTGATCTTATTAGTCATAATGACCTTGATAGTTTGATTCGAGACACTTTTGATATTCAACATTATATTAATTTTTTAAAAAATACCAACGACGAAAATAAGTTAAGTCAACAGCGAATAGAACAAATTTCTTATTTAAAACAAAGCCTTTTGTATAAATATCATGTGCCAAATACACTCAATACATCTACATCATTTATAGAAGTCAAAAATATATCTCAAGTCTTTAATGATGAAGAAATCCGTAATGATTATATAAGCTTGAATTTGCGTCTTAATGAAGAGCCGTCTAATCTACCTGATATATTCGTTAGCTTTTTAGTTCAATACCTAGAGAATCGAATATTTCTTGATAGATATATCGCAGAGCATTCAGAGGATACATTTAAAAATGTTTTGCATAATGAAGATATTATTCGAAGATTCTTAAATGACCTAGACTCAATTGAAAATGCCTCATCCGACAATAACAGGATTCTATCCCAACTTAACTCCTTAATTTGCCTTAAATATTACAGATGTAAAAGTATAAATTCAGAACATAATTTAGATGACCATATTTCTGCTTTAAAAGAACTTTTAGCACGCCCTCCAGAGTCTGAGTTTTGGATAAATCTTAAAAACAATTCTTCAAAAAAAACCATAACGGACGAGCTATCTGAATTTATGCAGCCTTATAAATGTAAGTTAACAGATAAAAACAGGCCTATTGATCAATTAGTCTGCTCAACACATGACGACTTACAGATTAAAAAATTTAATCGAAAAGCTCTAGATGTAAGCTTGCTATATTTCAAAGACAAATATTTAGACCTCAACAAAATTAAAAAGAATTTCCAATAATTCCAATATATTTCATATATATATTACAAAAATGATAACTACCCATAAGGTCTGCTCAGCAGACCTTTTTTAATTTTAGAGGTGTCCATATGACGACTTGCCCTGCTTGTCATAGTGAAGGAATAACTTTTCTTGGATTAGCTCCAAAAAGATCTAACCAAGCCCCAAGCCAAATCTGGTCACAACCAACACTTATCTTCATTGGCAAAGAATTAGCCAAAGTTTACAGAATTCCTTCTGTAATTGGAGAAATTACAGGAGCCAGCTTAGGCTATGTACTTAATTATTATTTACAGAAACATTCTGGATTTCCTACCGTGCAAAATGAGAAATCTTACATCTGTAATGACTGCAATTTAACTTTTCAAATCAATTAACAATAATAGGTATAAAGATGGCACATCAACTTGAACAAATGGCGTATGTCGGAGAAACCCCTTGGCATGGTCTAGGGAACCAACTCACTCAGAATCAGCCGATTGAAGTCTGGGCCCAGCAAGCAGGTATGGATTGGCGCATCGAATCCTCGAATGTAAGTTACATGGCACAGAATGAACGTGGGCAGAGCATCATCATGCCCTATGAAGAACAGCGGGTACTGTATCGTTCCGATACTCATGCACCCTTGTCTGTGGTCAGTCAGCGTTATCAGGAAGTCCAGCCGATGGAGATTCTGGAGTTCTACCGGGATCTGACCGAGCAATCTGGCTTTGAGCTGGAAACCGCAGGTGTACTCAAAGGTGGGAAGAAGTTCTGGGCATTGGCACGTACCGGACAATCTACGGCACTGAAGGGCAAGGATGTCAGTAATGGCTATATTCTGCTGGCGACTGCCTGTGACGGTACACTGGCGACTACAGCACAGTTCACCAATATCCGGGTGGTATGCAATAACACCTTAGCGATTGCCTTACGTGGACAGAGCAGCAGTGCGGGTGTGGTCAAAGTCCCGCACAGTACCAAGTTTGATGCGGACAAGGTCAAACAACAATTGGGTATTTCAGTCCGTGCATGGGATGAACACATGTATGAAATGAAACAGCTGAGTCAACGTAAAGTCACTCAAGGTGAGGCAGCAGCTTTCTTTGATGCAGTGTTCAACAATACCAGCATGAGTGTTGCCGATCAGGAGGAGAACATCATTCAGTTCTATCGGAATATGGCTACTCCAACTCCAGCCAAAGAAAAGCCTGAACCGAATGGACGTGCCATGGCTAAAGTCATGGACATGTTCAATGGACAAGGCCGTGGTGCAGAACTCAGCTCAGCCAAAGATACTGCCTATGGTTTGCTGTGTTCAATCACCGAGTTTGCCGATCATGAACGTCGTGCCATGAGTGCTGATCACCGCCTCGATTCAGCCTGGTTTGGTGCAGGTGCAGCCCTTAAACAAAGAGGCTTAGAGCAAGCATTACGCTTAATCGCCTAACTAGGTTAAACATCAAGAAAACCCAATAAAACATACATATAAGCTATGTCCTTCGGGATGTGGCTTTTTTATGCCGCAAATTTAGAACAGCCAACCATATTGATCAGGAATAAATCTATGAATCAAATCGCAAAGTTACCCAACCCACCGATTTCACAACCTTTTAACTTACCGATCCCAACAAGAAAACCCTCTAAATCGATAAAGCCTGCTGTAGCGAAACGCTTAGCCAATACCAAAAATATGCAATATCAAGACTGGCTTGAAGTGCGTAAACAAGGTATTGGCAGCAGTGATGCTGCAACCGCATGTGGATTAAATCCCTACATGTCGATGCTGGAACTGTGGATGATTAAAACTGGTCGAACTCAGCAGAACATTGATGATGACAGCTCGGGCGTTGCACCGTTGTATTGGGGCAAACAGTTAGAGCCACTTGTGGCGGAGTATTACAGTCTGCACACCAATAATAAAGTTAGACGAGTCAATGCAGTGCTTCAGCATCCCGACCCGGATAAGTCCTTTATGTTGGCCAACTTAGATTACGCTATTGTCGGTAGTGATGACGTGCAAATCTTGGAATGCAAAACCGCAGGAGAATATGGCTCAAAACTTTGGCGTGATGGCGTACCGCTTTATGTGCTGTGTCAGGTGCAACATCAATTGGCTGTAACAGGAAAACAAGCCGCGCATATCTGTGTCCTGCTCTGTGGGCATGAAACCAAGATCTTCAAAGTCACCCGTAGTGAATCTGTTATTGAACATCTTATCAAAGCTGAGCATTACTTCTGGGAATGTGTGGAAAAGGACGTACCGCCTGATATTGATGCCTCTGAATCCGCAGCTAAAGCTCTGCAACAACTTTATCCGCAACACACCCCTTTAACTGTAGAGGACTTAAGTCATAATGCAACCGCCAATCAACTCTTCGAACAATTGATTAAAACCAAAACGCAGATAGAACAGCAGCAACAAAGCTTCGATCAGATCAAGCATCAAATCCAAGCCATGATGAAAGAAGCCGAACGAGCCACCTTTCAGGCAGGCTCGGTGACGTGGAAGAAAAGCAAGGACTCGGTCAGTTTAGACAGTAAAGCCTTGCTCAAGCTACATCCTGAAATGTTAGAACAATTCCCGCAAAGCAGAGTTGGCACTAGACGCTTCCATATCTATAACGATGCAAGTTAGCTTCAGCATTTAACTTCAATATCCATCAAAAATCCCGTGCCTAAATGCATGGGATTTTTATTTTCAAATTTAAAAAATCAAAGTCACTAATCAATTTATAGAGGAAATCAACATGATTAAAGGTCTAGCAATTACCCCACCTATTTTAGGACGGATTAGTATTGGTCGAGTGGTAGAAAAGAATGGAAAACGCCTGCCTGAAAAAGATGATCAATTTACCATTACCTCACAAATCCAAAGTAAGGAAAGCGGTTGGGTAAAACATCCTTTAGATGAACAATTACGCAGTCAAACCCCTAATCAAAAGTTGCGTACTATTCCAGTGCGAATGATCTTTAACGATCCAGAGCTAAATTTACGTGCCGAGTACAGCTTATTCGATCGGCAGACTGGGCGACCTGTTTGTGTTGGGGATGGTCAAACCTGTCGCAGACTGACCAGTCAGGGTGTTGAGCAACATCCATGTCCATCACCGGATTTATGTCCTCTAGCTCAAGGAGGGAACTGCAAACCCTATGGTCGCTTGCATGTGAATTTGGATGACTCGGATGAATTGGGTACGTTCATCTTTAGAACCACGGGTTTTAACAGTATCCGTACCCTTGCAGCTCGATTGTCTTACTACAGTGCCGCTTCAGGCGGATTATTGTCTTGTTTACCATTGCAACTAACATTACGTGGAAAAAGTACCATCCAAAGCTATCGCCAACCGGTATATTACGTGGATCTAACCTTAAAGGATGGGGTGAGTTTGAATGATGCGATTCGTACAGCCAAGGAAATTGATAAGCAGAGTAAAGAAGCAGGATTTTATCAGGAGGCTGTAGATTTCGTAGCAAAGCAGGGTTTTGCTAATGCGCAGTTTGAAGTGAATGGTGAAGAGAGTTTTGATGTGGTAGATGAGTTTTTCACTCATTCAGAGAATTCATTAGATATTCCTAATTCAATGGATAAATTCCCTAACATGATTACAAAAACTGTAGAAAAAATTATATAAAGGAATGCCTTAGGGCATTCCTCTTCAAACATGTTTTACTAATTATTTTCAAGTATAAAATTCTGGTTACGTGAAATATAATTCTAAAAGCTTTTATGGATTTAATGGAATGCTAGTTTCTTCTAAATCATCATCATGAGCATGGTCATAGTATTCAGTTGTTTCTCCTTGATCTTGTTCATCTAGATTTTGAGATTCAACTTGATTAGTATCAATTTTCTCTCTCTTAGATATCTGTTCATTTAAGTCTTTAGGTGAAAGGTAATTCTCTAATCCAAAAATAAAATCAATTTTTTTACCCAGTTTTACATCTTTATAAGTTGTAGCATCCAAAGCACTATCTAAGGAAAATTTATGCAAATTATCAGCATCTATTTGAGAAGAAAATCTTTGTTTAAACTCAACTGGAGTTACAGGAGGTATAAAGTTGTAAGTACTACTTACATGATGTCCATTGGACATTTTAGGTATCTCTCTAAAGAAAAAAATCTTTACAAATTGTTCGTATAATGTGACTTATTAGACAGTTTACGTAGGGGCTATGTATGGATGCAGACTTTGGATATCAGATTAAAAGAGTTGTGAAATTAAGGGTTCACGAAAAACTGCAAATATAGGGCAAATCAGATTGTCTATACCCATAATTTAGAGCGCCCGAGCATCAGGAACTCACTGAAAGCAGACGTTTCTGAAAATAAACAAGGCACAGCGCTTGAAAATTTCGAGACATCAACGTTTTGCCAAAAGGCTAAAAATGCGTGCACTACTCATTTCGCATTTAAAGAGAGCATCGGTTATTAGGCAATAACGATGTGGCCAAAATTTGTCGACCACTACACTATCTCGTAAACGAGTTTGATAGACGTCAACTAGTACGTATTTTTAGTGTAAGGTCATATTAATGCACGATGCTAAACTCTGCTGTGAGCTAGGTAGGATGTATAAATACCATAAATATTTCAATGCTTTACTTTTTAAAGCTCAAGTGAGTTACTCAGTTCCGACTGTTGGTGGCAGATTTGGAATCTCGCGATTTGTCTTAAATGTCAGCCAAGCAAGTCTCTCGCTAATAAAGTGTTGACTATCCCTGACAAAGTAACAATTTCTTGCCATAATCAGACTTAAGCACTTTACTTAGAGTGTATGTGCGCCGCTTAATGCATCAATGCTGCTAATTCCCTGATTGACATCAATCACTTTGTTTCCTGTTTGATACTCTGAGATAAACAAGATCGAATGATGCAAAAGGGGACTATTTAAATACTGAGGGAACAAATGGCAGTAGATTTGAGCATAGAAACCGCTCTGCTCCTAGAGCGCTGGCAAGGCATTGTAAACTCGATGGCTCAAGTCGCGGAAGTGCCTTGTGTGCTGATTAATCGATTAGATAAAAACGAAATTTGTCAGGCTGTTGGCAGTGTGTCAGTACCAACTTTTTATTGCGGTGAACCTGTTCCATTGGCACTTAACACTTATTGTTCCCAAGTCATTTCCAGTAACCAGCCATTACTAGTTGAAAATGCAATCGGTACCCGATATGAAAACAATAACCCAACATTTGCAGCAGGCTTTAGTTATTACTATGGCCTGCCATTGCTTTGGCCTAGCGGAAAAACTTTCGGTACTTTGTGTATGTTGGACTTTTCAAGCCCAGATCGGGCATCACAACACTGTTCCTTACTCACACTTTTTAAGCAGGCCATTGAATACGATTTACAGATGCTTCAACAACAGCAAGATCTGCTAAAGCGTGAGCAACAAGCAGACAAAAAATTTATACAACTATTCAATGAGATGTCAAATAGGATAAGACCGGTAACTAATAATAAGTTGCTTCAATCTGAGTTGTTTGTACTTTTGACAAGCCAATACCAATACTGGCATCAGGAACTGGATAAGCAGCTTAATCAAACCGTCCTGACTGATGAAAACTCCATTCATATAGCGGCACTGGTTCGAATTTGGTCAAATTTGTTGGCGATTGCCCATGAAACAGAATGGTTGAGAGCTACGGCAGTTCTAGAACCTTATAGTTGTGATGCTGTTGCGTCACTGGTCAATGCAACTCCATTATTAGAACAAGCAGTGTATAAAACAGCGCTGACCCTTGGTGCTGATCTCGTTTTGAGGAGTCATTTGCCTAATCCACTGTTACTAAGTGGGAAACCAGAGTTATGGTCTCTGATAGGACTAGCTATCACGAGCTTTTTAGTTGTTGGCGCCAGCGGTACAAGTATAACTATTTTTGTCAGTAACCGATTAAAAGGTAAGTACAGAGTTTTGGAATGGTCCCTTCTTGTAAAAGGCCAGACGATGCCGCTGCGTTTTACCCGCGATAATCAAGCGCTTTATGGTTTTGCAACAGTATGTGCCGAGTTAGCGGGTGCTGTTCTTGAATCTGGTGAGTGGCAATTAACTGAGAGTCTTCAGCAACAGAGTCGTTATCTCAACTCAAATCGTGATCACGTTGACGACATTGAAAGCAGGAATGCTTCAAGAACTGCTAATGGCATAACCAGGCTTATCTGCTTATCGATACCGGTGATGGGAGACGATTTATAAACACTCAGCGATGATCAGCGAAGTTGTGTTTTAGTTTTCTTGTTGGCACTACATCCGGTATGGCGGCCTTTAATCTGAGAGTGACACTTGGGATAACTGAAAAACTGGCTGTGATTCTGCTGAACGGAGCTTGGTGCTAAGCATGTTGGCGTCATTCAAAGCAAGGTCAACACTGCTATTAACGTTTACGATTATCTGACGGACGTGCTGCTGCGCGTCAACCAACATCCAGTAAGCAAGGTACATGAACTAATGCCGAAGTTACGGAAAGCTCAGTTCGAAAGCGCATTACAGCGTTCAGCTCTATTTAGCAATCCCGATGCTTCGGTAAAATAAGCCACGGAAAATGCTCCGGAGGCCGCATGCACACTAAATAGATGACGTTAGACGAAGAGTTGGATTTAAACGAGCAAATTATAGAGCCTGCGACCGGAAAAGCCAAAAGTTTATAAATACAGCTAAAACTCAAATCAAGCAGGCGAATATTGTACAAAACAATACCATTGCTACAGAGATAACTTCAAGTCTGACAGATCTATGCTAGAGTTAAATCAACGATTTAATTCATTTTTCTATGCAGGATCTTTGAAAAATGCAGTAGAAAAACGGAGAAGTACATGACCTTTAGTTTAGCTCAAACAGCTAGTGCAGAAACCACACTAAAAGCACCTGCTGAAGCAGATCAGAACCTGCGGGATATCACTGAACTGGCGTGTTATATCTGTGATGCACCAGTGGCTATGGTGACGCGAACCGATGACACAAAGCTGAATCTAATTGCAAAAGTTGGTATTTCGCGTACCTCTGTATTAATTAAAGAGTCCTTTTGCGTGTATGCAATGGAAACACCTGATGCGGTAATGGTGGTCCCTGACGCTACTTTAGATCACAGATTCAGTACCAATGCTATGGTGATTTCAGGACCTGGCTACCGATTTTATGCTGGCTCGCCGCTGATTGATCCCGAAGGTGCAGTGATTGGTACTATTTGTGTCTATGATCATGTTCCTAAGCAGCTGAACCAGCGGCAGATAAGCTCTTTGCAGGCTCTGTCCAGACAAGTGATCGCCATACTGGAGCTGAAAAAAGTCGGCGAACAATTACATAATACCAGCATGACGGATGCGCTGACAGGGGTGAACAACAGAAGAGCTTTTGACCTCAAGTTTGAAGCTGAATTTGCTCGCTGGCAAAGAACAGGACAATCTTTTGTACTGGCATTGATTGATATTGATCACTTTAAGAGTTTTAACGACAGCTATGGTCATGCCGCAGGAGATGAGGCACTGAGTCAAGTCGCGGCTCTGTTTCAGCGCCATAGCAGGAACTATGACTTTTTCGCCCGTTATGGTGGTGAAGAGTTTGTGCTGATCCTGCCAGGCACAGACACAGCGTCCGCAAATAAAACACTGGAAAAGTTAAGGCTGGTAGTGGCTAACCATGAGTGGTTATTACGACAATTAACGGTCAGCATAGGTTTGGCCAGCGCTGATTTATTTGACGACAAAAAGCAGTTGCTCGAAGTCGCCGATCAGATGTTATACAAAGCTAAAACCCAAGGCCGCAATCAAACCAGTGTGTTCGCCACACTGTAAGAGATCTGTTCATGCTGCGCTGATCTCAAGACCTCATAAAAACTGAGGTCTTGCTTCGGTCGATAAGCTGGTCTGATATTGGCATTATTTATTCCTTTCAAATACATGGGTAATGCGACTTACACAGATTTTTTATGCTCTCTTGGACTCCATGTGAAGGAGATCGTCACATTCTTTACATATAGAAAATAGAGTTCTTTAGCCAGCTGCAATTTCAGATTAACCGATTCGGTAAGCTTTCTGCATTTCCGGAGACAACTTTTTTAGCCAGCTTGAGAGACTGAAGCCTTTTCTATCGGTACTATTTAATTTAGTAAAATACAGATGTTCATCCCAGCGAGGACCGAAATCTACTTCTGCAAGACTTACAAGCTGTTTGTTTCTGCGAAGACGATGCTTTTGATGGTAATCTTCGGCGGGCCAAAAATAACCATTTTGTTCTCCGGCCTCAATCACCTCGGGAGATTTCTCCTTTCCAATCGCTTGAATCAGTTCTTCAGCTACTTGTTTTTGCTCCAGATCAAAAACAAAAAGTATCTGGCGATACTGGCCCTGCTTTCTACCATGAACAGACCATGATTCAAAACTTCCAAGAAGTTCCCTGTAGCTGATTTGGTCTTTATCGTAGATCACTCTGACGACTTCGGCGTGTCCGTTGATGTTGCGGTAACTCGGATCCAGAGTTGATGCTCCAGCGTAGCCAACACGTGTTTGCACTACTCCCTGCGTCCCTCCAAAATTAGAATCCGGTCCCCAAAAGCAACCCATGCCGAAAACCGTTTGACTAAGCTTCCCGATTTTCAATGCTTCTTCGATTGCTTCAGGGGTTGCAAATTCATAGCTTTCAACACCGTCTTCTTTATTCATTTTTAGATCCGACATATTTTTCTCCTAACTTTCAAGAATTGTAGCCACTCCCATTCCTCCCGCCGTGCAAACGACGATAAGGCCACGTTTTCCAGGACCAGCTGAGTGCAGTATCTTTGCTAAAACTCCGACGATCTTAGCGCCAGTAGCCGCAAACGGATGCCCAAGGGCAATGCTACTTCCACGGACATTTAGCTTCGAGCGGTCAATTTTTCCGAGAGGCTCTGATCGTCCCAAACGTGTTTTGCAGTATTCAGCAGACTCCCACGCCTTCATCGTGCAGAGCACTTGTCCAGCGAACGCCTCGTGAATTTCGTAAAAATCAAAATCCTGAAGCTTTAAGCCGTTTCGCTTCAATAATTCACTGACGGCCACAGTTGGGGCCATAAGCAAACCTTCGCCAGCGACATAATCCACGGCGGAAGTATGAGAATCCACAATCTTAGCCAACAGGGGCCAATTATTCTTTTTTGCCTCTTCTTCTGATGCTAAAAGAACGGTGGATGAGCCATCTGTGAGCGAGCTTGAATTTCCCGCCGTCAAAGTCCCTTTTTCTGATTTATCAAAAACAGGTTTTAACTTCGACAATTTTTCCAAAGTTGTATCAGCACGCAAAATTCCATCGGTCTTATTTCCTTGGAATGGAAAGACGAGATCATCATAAAACCCATCTTTATATGCTTGAGCTGCATTTCTGTGACTTGCCAGCGCTAACTCATCTTGCTCTTGGCGAGAAATATTCCACTCTTTAACCATGAGTTCGCAATGCTCACCCATTGATTTTCCGGTGCGTGGCTCAACCACTGCGGGCAACACTGGCTTTAGATCGCTAGGTTTAATTCCTAAAATGATTTTTACTTTCTCACCAAGCGTTCTGGCAGAATTCAACGCAATCAATTTTCTTGCGAAAGTTCGACTAACCATAATGGGCAAATCGCTGTTGCTATCAACACCGCCCGCAATGCCACTTTCAATTTGGTGGCTAGAAATTTTGTGAGCAATCTGAATCGTATTTTCCAAGCTCGTTCCGCAAGCACGTTGCACGTTATATGCCGGAGTGTTTGGATGCAAACCGGAGGATTGAACGACTTCACGAGCCAAATTCCAGTTAGCCGAGCTGTGCATGACAGCTCCTAAGGCTACATCGCCCACAGTTTTTCCTTCCAAGTTATATCTATCAACTAAACTCTTTAGGCTCGCCGTCATTAGTTCTTCACTTGAGACGTCTCGATATGCGGTCATAGATTTCATAAATGGAATCCGAGCTCCACCTACGATATAAACGTTTCTCGTTTTCATAATTTCACCTCCGGCTTTGTGTGCCGTTCAAAAACTTCTCCGACCTTCACGTCGTACGATTCAAAAATGTAGTCTTTGCCAAGCATCTTGGCTTTTTTGTGTTCGGGATGCTTATCCCAAGCATCGAAAGCTTCTCTGGTAAGGAACTCGACAATTAGAACATCTTCACCGTTAGGAGAAGAAAACCGCTCATGGCTTCCGTAACCAGGAATGGCTTCGACAAGCGCGGACATCTCGGCGTATCTTCTTTCAAACTCCCCACCGTGCTCCTTGGCAACACGACTGCGGAAAACTGCTATAATCATTGATCTGACTCCTTACTAAGCTAATTACAATCCTCAAAAAAAAGATCTCGTTATTTTATCGAAGCTTCCAACCACTTTTCAAGGTCCTTGAACTTGGGGTTTCTCAGCTTCTTTGTCCCAACCAGTATTGTCGGGAAATTTAACTTTCCAGTAGTATAAAGGGATCGCAGTTCATCAGCTGCCGCGTCGTCTTCGTGAACATCTAAAAAATCAAACTCGATTCCTTTTTCTTTCAAGTACGACTGGTAAATCTTGGTTTTGTGGCAGTCCTTATGACCGAACAGCTTAATCCCCACGACCCCCTCCATTTTCTAAAATTACTCTACAAACTTCAACGACTCCGAGTTGATGCAGAATCGAGCCCCAGAGGGCTCAGGACCATCTGGAAAAACGTGCCCTAAGTGGGCTTCGCACACATTGCATAGCACTTCGATTCTTCGTCCGTAAGTCGTGTCCAGTTCATATTGAATTACGTTGTCGGCGACGGGCTCAGAAAAACTCGGCCAACCTGTTCCCGAATCAAACTTAACGTTCGAATCAAACAGTTCAGTGTCGCAGCCCGCGCAGGCATACCGTCCTGCCTCATAAAATGAACAGAGTTCCCCAGTGTGAGGGCGCTCGGTGCCTTTCTTCCGCATGACATTAAATTGAGCGGGCGTCAGAATTTTTTTCCACTCTTCCTCGCTCTTTTCTACTTTTCTAGGAGGAGCGGGAGTGCCGTTATCGAGATAGTTGTTAATGCTTTCCCAGTTGAACATAAATTTGCTCCTTTATTTTTGGGTTTGTTCTTTAGCTATCAATCCACGCGAAGAAGTCAGTCGCGCTACCAATGAATTTTCCATCCACAAAAACTTGCGGAACAGTTTGAAGGTTGGTTTTTTTCTTCAACTCATCATAAGTCTTGGGATCGTCATCCACGCGAATTTGTTTAAAATCAACTTTTTCAGAAGTTAAGTACTCCTTCACGCGTTTACTAAACGGACAATGGTCTTTTGTGTAGATGACAACGTTCTTAAGTTCTTTCATTTTTTCCTCTTTCGTCTCTGTACACGACAAAAATAGATAACTCATTGAAATAATGTCACAATAATTGTTTTCTAACGACGAATACTATGACACATCTCAATGAGTTATATCTTATCTTAAACAAATATCTAAAATGGAACAAGTCACATTTAAAGTGCTTTGCGCTCATCATGCTTGTGATTATTTTAAAGCAAACATGTAATCTTTCTTCTGCATCTAAAGCCTTGCCCATCAAGTGCTTACCACAATCATTTTATCGACGTATGCAGCGCTTCTTTGCAGGTCAGTATTTCGATTATCGTCAAATTTCTCAGTTGATTTTCAATATATTTTCATTCGACAAAGTGCAACTGACTTTAGATAGAACCAATTGGAAATGGGGAAAACGAAATATTAATATCCTGATGCTCGCGATCGTTTATCGTGGAATAGCGATACCTATCGTTTGGACATTACTTAATAAACGTGGAAATTCAGATACAAAAGAGCGTATTGCTTTGATTCAACGCTTTATCTCCATTTTTGGTAAAGACCGTATTGTGAATGTGTTCGCAGACAGAGAGTTTATCGGTGAGCAGTGGTTTACATGGTTAATTGAACAAGACATCAACTTCTGCATTCGTGTTAAAAAAACTTTATTGTCACCAATCATTTAGGAAAGAATCATAAAATCAGTGATTTATTTCGCCATCTTCAAGTTGGTCAAATTGAATGTCGTAAACGACGGATTTTGGTTGGTCGAGTGAAACTATATATAAGTGCACTACAGTTAGAAAATGGAGAACTTTTACTCGTCGTTTCTCCTCAGTTTAATGCCAATTCTATTCAGGATTATGCATTACGCTGGGAAATTGAAACCTTATTCAGTTGTCTCAAAGGACGCGGGTTTAATCTTGAAAATACTCGTTTAACAGACCCTAGACGAGTCAAGAAATTGATAGCAGTGCTAGCTATCGGTTTCTGTTGGTGCTATTTAACAGGTGAATGGCAACATGATCAAAAAAAAGTGATAAAAATAAAGAAGCATGGACGACTCTCAATGAGTTTATTTCGCTATGGTTTAGACTATGTTCAAATGGCGATTCAGCGTTTAATTGGTTTTGGGAAAAAAGAAGAGTTTAAGGAAATTTTGGCAATTTTAAGAAGGCAGAAGCCTGATAGGATAAGGGTTCTGTGAAATTTGTCGTGTACAGAGCTCTTTCGTTTGATTCATGGTTTAATCTCTCTCAAAATGGCACGTGTACCCGTGGGGATTCTTCTTCAAATAGTTTTGGTGATACTCCTCAGCGTCATAAAACTCTTTTTCCAAGGCTACCGTCGTGACCACGGGATTCTCGAAGCGACCGATCTCATTGACCTCATCAATCACGTTTTCGATAATCGCTTTCTGTGCATCGTCACGATAGAACGCTGCCGAGCGATACGAAGTGCCAACATCATTTCCTTGGCGATTCTTCGTAGTCGGATCATGGATTTTGAAAAAGTAATGTAGAATCTCTTCGAGAGATATTTCGTCTTGGTCGTATTCCACGCGAACCGCTTCGGCGTGCCCCGTTTTCCCTGTTATAATATCGGCGTAGGTAGGATCATCAAAATCTCCGCCAGAGTAGCCCACCTTCGTTGACGTCACACCGTCCAGACTCCTAAGGAGGTCTTCGAGACCCCAAAAACACCCTCCGGCAACGATCACATAATCTAGTTTCATAAAGCCTCCTTAGTTTTCATCCACTTACTGATTAGACTGACTTTACAGCATGTAAAATAGATATAATATGTTCAATAGTTCGTATAACATGACCTATTGGACAGTTTACGTAGGAGCTATATATGGATGTTCTCAGTGAAATTTTAGATAAGGTAGAGCTTACTAGCAGCTACTGGTATAGAACCTCATTTGCGGGAGACTGGGGCATCAGCCTCCCGCAGGAAGAGAATCTAGCGAGATTTCACATCGTGACTCATGGCGAGTTTTGGTATGAGGTGCCAAAACTTAAACTTAAAGCATTGGCGGAGCAGGGCGATATTTTGATCTTTTTCAAAGGGATGGAGCACACCATGGCCAGTGCACCAAAAATCAAGGCCGAGCCTGCGGTCGAATTTAGAGCTAAAGCCAACCTCACCGAAGCTCAAGTTTTGGAATACGGTGATCAGAGCAAGCTCAAAGCCAACGTCGTTTGCGGACATTTTTGTTTTAATGGCGGACCCGATCATCCATTCTTAAATTCGCTGCCAAATGTCGTGCATATCAAGAGTGCTGATAACTCCCACTCGCCTTGGCTTGCCATGCTTTTAAGTATTATAGAGCAGGAAGCAAAATCAGGGCTTCCTGGAAGCAACACGTTAGTCAGAAAGCTGACCGAAATTATCTTCGTGCAAGCGTTAAGAATCCACATGTACAAATCCAATAAAAATGCTGGATTCTTCAAACTGATCGAAAATCCGCAACTCAGCAAAACCTTGGAAGCTATTCATCATAGTCTCGATAAAAAATGGGGTCTTGACGATCTCGCCGGGATTGCGGGGATGTCGCGTACGAACTACAGCGTCAAATTTAAGGAGCTGTCAGGCATGACACCTCTTGATTATTTAACCTATTGTCGGCTTGAAAAAGCAAAGCAGCTGCTTAAAGAATCCGGTAAGTCTGTTCCCGAAGTGAGTGAAGCCATTGGGTATCCGGCACATGAACACTTTCAAAAGTTGTTTAAGAAAAAAATTGGCAAAACTCCTAGCGCGTACAGAAAAGAAAATTCTGAAAAGGTGTAAAAATGAATATCTATAACTCTCCTGTTACCAAAATAGCTTTCTGGGTCATCGTCGTCGGCAGTGTATTCTGTCTTCTTCTCCCTTTATTCTTACCTCTTCTTCCTCTTCACTACTTGAAGGATTATGGCGAAATAGGAGATGCTTTTGGAGGTATTTCGAACCCATTCGTACAGATACTAGGTTCAGTAGTTCTGTTTTTAGCGCTGAAAGCCCAGATTGATGCGAATAGAATCCTTCATCAGCAAATCGAAAAAGAAAACACGAAGGAGCAACTAAGGCACGAGTTAGATCAACTTCACGAACTTTATATGTTCGTCGAAAGAAACATCAAAAATTTTAGTTACGATCAAGAAAAGACCGTTGATGGCAAGACGCAAATGATCCTTCTGTATTCTCGACGTGCGATTAAATGTTTCATTGAGGATCTAGAGAGCTTAGATGTTGATATTCACAAAGATGACGACATTTTAAGGTTCGACGGGGTTAAAGAAATTATGAGCATTTTGAACAGCGTTGACCTATATTTCGACAAAATCAAAGACAGCGAGATTGCACCTTATCATAAGAGTTTTTATAAAACGCTTATGCAGCACGAACTTCTCTTCAGCGTTTTTCCTTATCAAGATCTCGACAATCAAGCGTACCTAAAACAAGAGCATTGCCCAGAGTGTGGTGAATATCATGCAAATTATCCGCCACTGATTTATGACCGGTTACAGAAAATTAAAAAAAGTTTCTCCTGATGTATTATGGATATTTATTCGGTATCGGTCCTACCAAAAAGCTATTTGTAGTATCTCGAGTACGTGCTGTGGTGTAGTAATTCCAATCTTAGAAAACTCAAAGCTTATTCTGAAACTATCGGAATTGTCGGTTGGGTGAGACTTAGTCGCCCCGTAAAGCCTTATCGGGGCGGCAAAGATAACTTTTTATATCACTGCTATTGATGACGTCCTTTGTTTACTAAAGTTGTAAGCCCTTATTCTTTGTTTTAGACCTTCAACCACTCCGGGCTTGTCACTAGGAGAGTCCCCTTGGCTAACCTTAGCCGTCAGATCGTATTCAGCGATTTCTAGCCGGTCCCCCTGAATCATTTTACGCCAACCGTTCCACAACTTAGGGTCAAGCTCTTCGGTACGCCAACCATCGGTCGGTTCGCTCCGACTCGCTAAAGCCAGATCCCTGATTTGGTTCTGGAGCGTTAGATCGTCAATCATTGTTCGGCGTCAACTATCTTGGCCGGTTCGCGTCAATTATGATGGCCGGTTAGGTTTTCTCATTTTTCCTACTTCCAGCTTGTTTTAACTGATGTTGTTTTCGATAGCTTTCTCCTTCTAATTCTATAATTGTCGCGTGGTGGATCAGCCGATCTATGGCCGCTACCGTCATCATGCTGTCTGGGAAGATCTGATCCCATGCACTAAACGGGTGATTGGCTGTGATGATCAGGCTACCGCTTTCATATCGATGCGCGATAAATTCAAACAGTACCTGGGTTTCTGCATCGGTTTTTTTCACATAACCAATGTCATCAATGATGATCACCTGATACTTATCCAGCTTGCTCATCTCGCTCATCAGATCCAGTTCGCGCTTGGCTTGTTGTAACTGTTGTACCAAGCCAATGGCTGGAAACAGTTTGCAGCGTATGCCTTGCTCAATCAGCCGGTAACCCAATGCATTGGCTATGTGTGTTTTGCCGGTGCCACTGGGGCCAATCAGCAGGATATTATCGGCGTGATGTGCCCAGGACAGGTCTTGGTGCAACTTGGCGATGAGCGCTTGATTTGTCCGGCTGAGCACGCTGTTATCCAGAGTGCTTAAGGTTTTTCCCGGTGCCAGCCTCCCTTCGCGTACCCAGCTTTGTGTGCGCCGTGTAAAGCGCTCTGCGAGCTCGTATTCGCATAATGCCGCAAGGTAGTCACTGTGCGACCAGCCTTTTTCTACCGCGGTTTGCCAGAGTTTTTCATAGTGCCTGACGAACGCCGGCAGCCTTAATTCTTTGAGCAGTAATGCAACGGAGGAAGTCAAAATGGCACCTCCACATCGTGTTTCGCCTGTGCCTTTAATGACGTTAGCAGTGCATCATAACTTTGCAGGTTATGTTGCTTTGTCTTAATGTCTGGTGCGCTTTGCGGGGTGTAAAAGCGCTCCTGAATGGTTTTGGCACTTTCAAACAGACCGGCTCTGGCCTCTTGCAACAAGGTCTCTCCCAGCTCTTGTTCGCTATCGTATTCGCTCGCCAGCCATAACACCGTGACTATCCATTTACAGGCATCCTGTGCTGGTAACGCATCATCCACTAACTGCCACAACTGCCGGTAATTGTCGTCAGGTAAGATATCATCCCGCAGTTGCGAGTAACGAAACGCCTGCGGTTTAGCGGCCAGTGAGCGGATAATATGCCGGTAGTTGATACAACGTGCACGGCTTTGGCCGAGGGCCGGGTAAATTCGTGGCAAGGTCAGCGCCACTTGCTGGCCCACATAGAGCACCAGTTTGTTATGATACAGCCGTACTTGCAGGCGTTCGCCAATCAGTCGTGATGGCACGCTGTACACCACCCGGCGCACTTCAATGGTGGCACTACGGGTGACTTTAATGCTCAGCAAGGTGTAATCAACAGCATCATATTCCGGTAAGGCTTGCAGGGTTTGCTGTTCTTCTAAAAAGCGGCTGCGTGAGCGCTGGTTTAGCTTGCCGACGATTTGATCAATAAAGGCCTGGTAGGCTTCGATACTGTCAAAGTCACTGTGGCCGCGAAGTAGCAGGTGCTGCGCCAGACGGCGTTTAAATGAGCCATTAGCGCACTCCACTACGCCGTTCTCATGCGATTGCCCCAGGTTATTGCGCGTTGGCGTCATGTTGTAATGCTCGCACAAGTCCTGATAGGCATCTGTCCAGACATTTTGCGTATTGTTCCTGGCGGCACTGAGGCTATCGGTGCGATGCTCCACCGGACAGCCACCAGCCTGCGTCAGCGCACGCTGTAAACCGGTAGATAAGGCAGAATAGCTCTCACCACCCTGAACCACAGTGATGGAACGCCAGCCGCTATAAGCGAGGCGGAACTGATACAGCAAATGAGCAAAGGGTTGCTGCTTAATGGTGATCGGGCTATCAGGATGAGTAAAATCAGAGAAGCCCTGTAAACCGGGTTGAGCTTGCTGGCGGAAGATGACATCTTTCTCCGGGCCATGTAGTGCTTTCCATTTCTTAACCCGACGCTGCAATGTTCTCAGAATTCGCTGGTCATATTGGTTTGGATAGAGCGCCTGCAAATGCTCCAGCAAAGTAATAGGCGTAAGCTCTGGTTTAGCGTTTAAAAGAACAACTAGATCGGTTTCCCATACGGCTTCCAGTGGATCTTAGCGGGTGCGCCAATCTCTATCAGCTTTAGCGCGGGGTAAGGTGTTGGACTGCTCAATACGTCGGGCAGTGCGGGGGGAAATGGCAGACTTCGCAGCAGCGATTTCTTGAGTCATGCCTTGTTGGCGATGCTGCATATACAGCTCCTCTTGTCGGTGGGTGATATGTTGTCCAGGCACCTTGAACTCCGAACAGAAAACAAGGTACCTATTGTGACACCCAACCGGCCAAGATAATTGTCGTCAACCGGTCATCCTAATTGTCGCCGAACAATACGATATGTATTGAAGGAAACTTTATGATTAAAGCGATTTTTTGGATTGTAGTATTCTTTTTCTTTATCAGTGTCCTATTTTTAGGAATACGCTTTATTTTTCAAACCTTGATGAACTTAGCTAAGCCTTCTAGTTCAAAAAAATCGAAGCCTGAAATAAAAAACGAAGAACTTAGTTACTCAGCTAATAACTCACTTGAGTTTGATCATCAGATACAATTCTTTGATCCTACTCTTAATAAAATCACAACCCTGTCTGGTCATCTTGAAAAATGCTATGAAGAACACCAACAGCTTTGGATTAAGTTGATCAGTTTAGGACAAAGCACATCAAAAACTATTAAAGTAAATAATATTAGTATGGTTGAAAATTTACTTACTAAAGAGAGATTATCCAATGAAAATTCTATTGAACAATATTTCAAAAGATTTTTATAAAATATAAAAATAGGAGCCTCTCCAGAGGCTTCAATTTTATAAAGCATCTAAATGATCAGCCCACTTTTGCAACCATTCAGCACACTCATTTTCGTATTTATGTAGGTTGTAAGTACCTTCAATCCCTTTCTTAGAATGTCCCAGAATTGCTTCTGCTATATCAGTTGGACAACCTAATCTTGATAAACTTGTTCGAACCGTTCTTCTTAAATCATGAGGATTCCAATCTAGCATATCCGTTAACCACAATTGTTCAGGCCTAAACCTTTGTTGATGAACAACTTTATCAGGATTTTTCAGTCGCCATTTAGCCTCAGTAAGAGTTTTTTGAAGTATGGGCTTACCTGAGCGACTAGATAGAAATATATATTCTTGGCCTTCAATATGAATACTCTTCAAATATTCAATACATTGTATGGATAATTGAACATACCTTTCAGCACCATTTTTAGCTTCTCGTATATGCCAAGTTTTATTTAGAAAATCAATGTCTTTCCATCTTGCATTACAGGCTTCTCCTGTGCGGCAAGCTGTCCATAAAGAAAGCTGTAAAATATGTATATGACTTTTAGAAAATCCCGAATTAGGAAGCCAAGTCAAAACTCTTTTCAACTCATTATCAGTCAATACTCTTTTACCCTGATTACAAGTTAATTTTATTCTCATCTGCTTAATACTAGCTTTTGCCAATAAAGCAGGATTTGCAAAATTATCTGAAAATTTTTCCAACCCAATAGCATATTCATAGGCTAATGTTAATTCAGATAAAACCCTTCCAGCTTGAACATTTGCTCCGCGCTCCACAATTTTTAAAATCATGTTTACAACATCTCTACGAGTCACATTCATTGCATCATAGTCACCCAAAACTCTTACAGCATCACCATAAATGGTTCTTCTAGCTTCATCCTGTCCTTTTAGTTTTCGGGCACCTCTAATGAGTTTTTTTTGGCCTGTTTTAACATCTTCAACATACCGATCTTCAATAACATTGATGAGATATAGGTCTACCATCTCCTTAATAGTGAAGCATTCAGCTTTTTCTAACAGAGCATCATTTTTTTTCTGAATTTTAAGTTCTTTAGCTTGAGCACTAGGACATATCCCTGAACGACGAATTACTTTTAATTTATGTAATTCAACTCGCGCATCTGCTAATGACATTTCAGGAAAGGTACCTATCTTCATCTTTTTTTGAGAATTATCTATTGGACTACGATAGCGGTATATAAATGAAGTTAAACCTGTCTTACCTTTAACTACACGTAACCCTTCATTCTCCCCTATATCAGCTTTAAAAGTTTCAGGTTTCATTTTTTCGATAGCTCGAGCAGACAAAGCCACCTTTTTCAAAGTTGATGTATTATTTTCAGACATCTGATGCAATTTACCTTTTTGTATTTAGAGATTTTGCTAAAATCTCTTTTTTGACTAGCTTACCTGCTTTTCATAAAGCTCTGTATTTATAATACCTGAGTACAATTAAATAAGGTACACCAAAAGGTACACTTATTATCAAGATTTCCTTGAAACCCTTAACACTTATTTGGCATCCTTAGGAACGTGAAACCATGAAGAACATTCCAAAAGTATTTAAAAATAAAGGTATTTTTTAATATGGATATAGAAAAATCAATGGTTGATCTCTCATCTTACACACCTATGATGCAGCAATATTTAAAAGTAAAAATGCAGCATCCTCATTCACTCATGTTCTACCGCATGGGTGATTTTTATGAATTATTTTTTGATGATGCTAAAAAAGCAGCCAAACTTTTAGGAATAACACTCACCCATCGTGGCAAAGCTAATGGCGATCCCATCCCAATGGCAGGTGTGCCCTATCATGCTGCTGAAGGTTATTTGGCTCGTCTTGTCAAAAAAGGTGAAACGGTTGTTATTGTAGAACAGATCGGTGAAGGCGAAAGTATTGGCTCGAAAAAAGCACCGATGGAGCGTGCAGTCGCTCGAATCATTACCCCTGGAACGTTAACCGATGATGCACTATTAACAGCAACGCAAAGTTCAAATTTAGTCGCATTATGTTTTCAACAAAATCAAATTGGCATCGCTTTACTTGACCTAAGCGCAGGTATTTTTAAAGTACAACAACAAGAATTTAAAGCAGAACAACTCGCAATAGAATTAGCTCGCTTAATGCCAAGTGAACTTTTAATTGATGAAGATATTATTGATCCAAATATTATTGAATCAATCAAAAAACAAATCGAATGCCCTGTTACCAAACGCCCAAATGTAGACTTTAATTTAAACAATGCTCAAAAAACATTGTGTGACCAGTTTGCCGTTGCAACGCTATCGGGTTTCGGAATTGATCATTTACCTTTAGCAAAAGCTGCCGCTGCATCATTAATTCACTATGCCAAAGAAACACAGAAAACTGCGCTTCCGCATATCCGTTCTATTAAATTAGAACAGAGCTCTGATTTTATTGCATTAGACCCTGTAACACGCCGTAATTTAGAAATTATTGATCCTTTGTTTGAACATGGCACTTCATTATTTAACTTAATTAATGATTGCCAAACTGCAATGGGTGGACGTTTATTAGCACGTACCCTGATGCAACCTATCAGAGACACAGAAATTTTAGATACACGTTTAGATGCAACAGACGCATTTTTAAAGGGTTATCATGAATCGCCAATACGCTTAGTTTTAAAAGAAATTAGTGATATCGAACGTGTTTTAAGCCGTGTCGCATTAGGCAGTGCTCGTCCACGTGATTTAGTACAACTGCGTCAATCTTGCGCGCAAATTCCTTTTTTAAGACATGCTATTCAGCCTATTCTCAATACAAAACAATCTAAATTAATTACGCAATTGAATGATGAATTGGGTAATTTTAGTGGCTTACACCTACGTTTAATGTCAGCCATTGTCGAAACTCCACCAGTTTTATTACGTGATGGCAATGTCATTGCAGAAGGTTTCGATGACGAACTGGATGAGTTACGTAAAATTCGAGATCATGCAGGACAGTTCTTAATTGACTTAGAAATAAAAGAACGTGAAGCAACAGGAATCAACACTTTAAAAATTGGCTACAACCGTGTTAGTGGTTATTACATCGAACTGACACGTGCGCAAGCAGAACAAGCACCCGATCATTATATTCGTCGCCAAACACTTAAAAATGCCGAGCGCTATATCACTCCTGAACTAAAATCATTTGAAGATAAAGTTTTATCTAGTGAATCTCGTGCCTTAGCTCGTGAGAAGCTTTTATTTGAAATGCTTTTAGATGAATTAAAAGCAGATATTGCCAATTTACAAATGATGAGTGCTGCAATTTCACACATCGATATGCTGTGCAATTTTGCCCATCAAGCACGTCTAAACAACTGGAATCGACCTGAATACAGCCCAGAAATTGGCATCAAAATTAGTGCAGGACGACATCCCGTTGTTGAATCTTTAAATAAAGCACCTTATACCCCAAATGATACTTTGCTCGATTTTAACCACCGTATGGCAATCATCACCGGTCCCAATATGGGCGGTAAATCGACGTTTATGCGTCAAACAGCATTAATTAGCCTACTGGGTTATTGCGGTAGTTTTGTTCCTGCAAAAGCGGCTAAATTAGGGCCGATTGATCGTATTTTCACTCGTATTGGTTCTGCAGATGACTTATCTACAGGCAAATCTACGTTCATGGTGGAAATGACTGAAACCTCTCAAATTTTACATCATGCAACCAATCAATCTTTGGTACTTATGGATGAAGTAGGACGTGGTACCAGTACTTATGATGGTTTATCTTTAGCTTGGGCATGTGTACTCGATTTAACCAAAAGAATTAAGTGTTTATGTCTATTTGCAACGCATTATTTTGAATTAACAGAACTTGCCAAAGAAACTGCGATTGATAACTATCATGTCACCGCAAAAGAATTGAATGGAAATTTGATTTTATTACATAAAGTGCAACAAGGCCCTGCCAGTCAAAGTCATGGTTTACAAGTCGCTAAACTTGCAGGTATTCCAACCAGTGTTATTAAAGAAGCTCAAAAACGCTTAAAGATTTTAGAAAAGCAACAACTTCAGCAACAGCAATCTATTGTACAAAATGATTTATTCACAGAAACGAATGTTTTTGAAGCTGAACCTGAAATCATTCACACCATTGTCGAAGTAGAAAAGCCATCTGCTGTTGTCACTGCGTTGTCTGAAATTGATGTTGATGATTTAACCCCACGCGAAGCATTGGCTAAACTTTATGCTTTAAAAGAAATTTTAAAGCAGTGCTGAGCGTTATCTAGTTAGTATTTATTCAGCTAGGCTTATTCAAAAAAAAGAAATGCCTTGTCTATTTACAAGGCATTTTACTGTTTTGATTAAAAAACATACTGCTTATTCAGTTATTATCAAAATAAGCAGTCCTATATATAACAAATATCAATAAAAGCAATTGTTAGTTGGGGTCGTTTTTGCCTAAAATACACCATTATTAATTAAAACCATATTTTTAGGTAGCTGACGCCATGACCTTTGTTGTCACTGAAAATTGTATTAAGTGTAAATACCAAGACTGCGTAGAAGTTTGTCCTGTTGACTGTTTTTATGAAGGTCCAAACTTTCTTGTCATTAGCCCAGATGAATGTATTGACTGCGCGCTATGTGAGCCTGAATGTCCTGCAAATGCGATTTTCTCGGAAGATGAATTACCTGAAGGCCAAGAGGTCTTCATTGAACTCAATGCTGATTTAGCTCAGAAATGGCCGAACATCACACAAATTGGCGATCAACCCGAAGATCGTGAAGAATGGAATGGTAAAGCAGATAAATTACAATATTTAGAGAAGTAATTTTTCTGTTAAAAAATATCAGCTTAGGCTGATTTTTTTTGATTTAAATATGTAAGTTATACAATTATTTGCAATTTATCCATAATGCTTACGCTAAACTAGACTAGAATACTCAGCTACCTTCTTTAGCTAATATTGAGAATGAAAAATATTCTAAAAGGTCTGCTTACTGTCAGCTTTACTGCAACTGTTTTGACTGCTTGTACTTCATCACCTCAAAAAGCGCCAACAATTAGCACGCCAAATGGTCATCGTATTTATATTCCAGAAGAAAAAATTACGATTGAACGACCTATTCCGCAAAAAAATATGCCAAATTCATACCGTAATTGGTTAATAGATGGTGAAAATCAATCTCGTTCACGTGGATATGAACGTTTTCTTGAACAGAATAATGTCGGCAATATTATTCCAAGTTTTGAGCTTTTTAAAACGGCCCGTGATTGGGATAAATGTGGTAAATCTGAATATATGATTCCAAGCCAAGAAGTTTGGCGTAATCAGCTCCCAACATTGAAAGTCTTTAAATATTTAATTGCTTCTAAAGTATTGACCGATTTTACAGTGACATCGGTATATCGTGATTTACCGCTGAACCAATGCGCAGGTGGTGCAGGTTCTTCACGTCACTTGTTTAATTCTGCCATCGATTTCCGTATTGGGCCAGAATACCCGCAACCCAATGATTATGCTTATATTGAACATACTAAATTTAAACTGTGCCAGTTCTGGGCACAATATGGTCAAAGCCTAAATATGGGGCTTGGCTTATATGCTTCTGGTCAAATTCATATCGACACGCAAGGTTTCCGCACATGGGGAGCAGATTTAACCCGCAATAGTTCCATGTGTAATTTATAAATTATTGATGAAGATGGTTTGAATCATTAACTGTCTGAAGCACTCAAAATACAGTCCTTAAAAAGAGATCTTATGATCTCTTTTTTTGATCTAAAGACCCTGCAAAAGTTGATTTGATCGTCCCACCCTTCAATTATCAACAAAATGATTAAATTTAAAGCAATAATTTTTATTAAAATTGCACTCTCAAAATAAAAGATTAAAATGCACATAACACAAATCCTTTGACTCTGATGAGGCGGTACAACATGCAACAAATGTGGTCAGACATCGATACTTATATCGAATCACATTTAATTCCAGAAGACCCAATTTTAATCCAAACTTTGAAAAATACCGAAGATAAGGGTTTTCCAGATCACCTTGCTGTTGCTGCAAATCAAGGTATGCTGTTACAAATGCTCATTCAAATGAACAAATGTAAACGCGTATTAGAGTTGGGTACATTTGCTGCCTACAGCACTATGTGGTTAGCACGTGCTTTGCCTGAAGATGGTTACATCCTGACTATTGAAGGTCGAGATACCCATGCGGCTTTAGGACAGGAAAATATTGATAATGCAAAGCTTAAGCCAACAGTTGAGTTAAAGTGTGGGCGTGCTGCCGATATTTTAAAGGTATTGCCTGAAAACACAGAACCATTCGACTTTATTTTTGTCGATGCAGATAAACAAAGCTATCCTGAATACTTAGAACTAAGTCTAAATCTTTCACATTCAGGCACAGTCATTGTTTTGGATAATGTCATTCGTGCAGGCGATATTTTAGATACTAAAAATATTAAACCGAGTATTGAAGGAATCCGTGATATGTACAAAGCAATGCAGAATCATCCTAAAATTTTATCCTGTACTGCGCTACAAACTGTAGGGAGTAAAGGACATGATGGTTTTGCAATTGCAATCGTAAAATAATCACTCAATTCGCTAATTTTCACTTAAAAAGACTGCTATTTACATCGCGGTCTTTTTAAGTGCATAAATTTATGTGGTAAGTTTTACCAAGCAGGAAAAATTGAGAGTTATCCCCGAAACTTGTTTGTAGAATTGTGGATAACTTATCTATTGCTCACTAAATAATTGAAAATATAAATATTTTTTTGATAGCTTGATTTTTAATCAAATAAATTCATTCCCTTTTTAAAAGCTATTGCTTTTTAAAATGCAATATTTTTAGAAATTATTTTTAATATTTCTGATAAAAAATGCCATAAATTCTAGAAATCATGGCATTTATTTTTTAGTGATATCGATCACAGATATTATTTCACTTATCATGTATTTCTATGGATCTTAATACATACATATTCCACCCATTATTTCGCCACAAGTAAAGGCACAGACGAGTTACGGAAAATAGTGGTTGTCACGCTACCTAAGAAGAATTGATGAATTTTACTGTGACTAAATGCACCCAATACAATCAATTGGATTTGGTGTAAGTTTTGATAATCTAGAATATTTTCAGCAACATCACCGTAACGATATTCGATCACGACATCTAATCCAGCATTTTTTAACCGTTGTGCAGGTTCATTTAAAATTTCAGGATGGTCTCCGACATAGACCAAATGGCATTGTAATAATCTTAATAAATCACTTTTTTCAACGCGCTTTAACATTTTTTGGCAAGCTTCTGACAGCTCATAAGCAAAAATAAAACGTGTTGGTGGTTTAAATGTTTCACCAACTGTTAAAACTGTACTTTTTGTACCTCGAATGAAGTTTTCAACATTACTTCCCAGTGTTTTATGTTTTTCGGCAGAACGTTCACCTACTTTACCAATGACCGCAATATCGCCCTCATCTAATTGGCTAAAACTTTGTTCTAAAAAGTCGCCTTTTTCTTGAATACGACTCGGGGTAATGCCATATTTTTCTTGAATCATTTCAGATATATGTTGCAATAGATTATTACTATAATCGAGTGCCAATTCACTTTGTTTTTGCTCTAATTCAGCCAACTCTTTAAGTAACATTGCATTACTTTCAAAGCCGATGACTCCGCTAATTTCACCCAAATGATAACTCGCGGGGTAATAATCCAAAACTTGTAATAAAACCAATTCACGGCCCGTTTTCTGGGCAATCCAAGCAGCAGCTTCTGCCAATGCATTGATACAAGGCGAAGAGTCTATACAGGCAACTACTCTGTTCATTTTAACCTCGCTTTAGCTTTGCAGCTCTGGGTCTATATTATTTTAAATTAGCATAAGTTTTTGCAACTTTGCACAGCTTTATGTAATTAATTCCATAATTTAATTATGTATTTGTACAAACTGTGCGTTCATTCGCGAAAGCGGATAAATCGAGCTGGATTTCCTACAACAATTTCTCTTTCGGCAACATTTTTTGTCACCATACTATTCATTCCAACAACGGCTTGGGAAGCAATTTTCACACCATCTTTAATTCCAACATGTGCTCCCAACCAAACATCTTGACCAATTTCAATGCCTTTGGATGTCACTGCTTGTTGGTAAATTGGTTGGGCTAAATCCATTCCATGATCAAATGCATAGAGATGACAATAGGCTGCTATTCGAACTTGATCGTGTAATTTGATCCCTGCACGCCCACCATCTAAAATACAGTGATGATTAATGGCGACTTCATTACCAATATTGAGTGGCCCATGTAAAGTACAATCAGCAGCAATAAAGCTATTGTCACCGATCACGATTTTACGACCTGGTTCAGCAAAGATATGTGCCAATGGTGAAATGAAACAATTCTCACCAATTTCAACTGTTTCCATTGCCATTAAATATTCTTGATATTCTTTTTGCCACTGCTCTGCCCACACTTTGTTTTTAGGTTTTAAAGAATAATAAAGCCACGGCATATAGTTGAGACGATGCTTATGCTGTTCACGATATTTTAATAATGGGTCTAATTCAGTCATCAAGTTCTTCCACAATTTTTAACTGTTCTCGTCCACGGGAAACGTCTTGAATTTTAAGCTTTAAAGGTTCTATTTGATGAATCTGTATCATCGCTTCAACTGCCACACCTTCTGCTGTGTATTGTTCTGTATATTCGATACTTTGTGAATGAAGTTCATACTGGAATATTGCCCATTCATTGAATTGGCATTGAAACTGAACTTTCTTTTTTTCAATTAACTCAATTTTTTCCGCAAGTAATAGACATTGCCCTGCACAACCACCATAGGCACGAACTAGACCACCTGTTCCTAGTTTTACACCACCATACCAACGATTAACCAAAACAATGCTATTGGTCAGTTCATTACCTTCAATTGTTGCAAGGATTGGTCGTCCCGCTGTTCCCGAAGGTTCACCGTCATCATTAAAGCGAACATTAAGACCGATTTTCCACGCCCAACATTGGTGTGTAGTGCTAGGGTCTAAATGCTTTTCTAAGAATTCTTTAACTTGTTGCTCATTTTCTACAGGTGCAGAAATTGCTTGAAAGTGACTTTTTTTAATGTCTTCTTCATAAATCGTTTCGGTCACAAGTGTAAAAGCCATCGTGAAAATAAAATATTCTAAATCAATGTATTTTTATTATAACGTGGAATCACTTTTTCAGTACGCATAAAAAACCCTAAGCGAACTTAGGGTTTTTTAGATTAGAATGGATAATTAAAATAAAATCTGCTGATTATGAATCAATTCGTCAAGCGTTGTATTGACATTTTCAAGGATTAAAAGATCAGTCTTCGCATATGTCGTACCAGAACCATCACGGTCAATCTGTACCACGGTTTTGTTATTGACCGAATCATAAGTTGTAAATACATATTGTTGGATATTTCCCATATTGACAGTGCTATCAAGTAAATCTCGAATATCTATCTTATCTGCTTCAGTATCCGTGGTGACATTCCCTTTATGGAAATCCGTCCATGTATCTGTTCCATTGCCGCCTCTTGCATCTAAAGCATTGAGTAATTCAAAGACTGCCGTATCAGAGCCTGTTCCACCAATCAAAGTATCATCACCAGCACCACCGTTCAGATAGTCTTTACCTGCTCCACCATTTAAGTTATCGGAACCATTTCCGCCTCGAAGAATGTCATTACCAGCCCCTCCATTTAAGATATCATTACCTTCATAACCATATAAACGTTGAGAATAAGTCGCTGTAGCATTACCTAATACATCGTTAGCAATTGTCCCCTCTGTAAACAAGGTTGAATTTGGTGCTAATAAATTATCTAATATAGGTAAACCAATGAGCTCACCCAATTGAGCTGTGCCTGTAGTGTTATGAGAGTCTGTTGCTGTTACCGTAATACCATTTAATACCTGTAGATTCAAGATCTGACCCAGCACCCCTCCAAGCCCCCCACTTTGTGGTTGTAAATGTACCGTACCCAATAGCTCAAGCATTGCTTGATTATCAATAATACCGCCTGGGGTAAGTGACTCAATAGTAATCCTTGATGGACTCGTCTGTACTAAACCTAAGTTCAATACACTATTACCTTCTACTAAAGTGACTTTTAATCCAAGCTCTGCTGCCATTTTCACAGAGTAGTCAAATGTAAGTGCGACCAAACCAATAAATACTGATTGGTTAATAACAACTTTTGTTAAATCATTATTAACATCAGCAGCTCCAAAGACCTGTCTATTTAGATCAATTAAACCAGCAACATCTACACCAACTAATCCAAGTAATGCATTATCTTTAACAATTGCAACTGGTGCTGCATTTGGATCAAGTATTGTTAATGTAAATGAGTTACTACCTAAAGAAATATTTCCAGCAGTATCGTTCACGGTAGCACTCCAAGTGTGCTTAATCAAACTTAATGCAGGCGATGGTGTGTAATTCCAATTACCATTTATATCTGCAGTCACTGAACCGACTACTACATTATCCTGTGTAATAGTCACAATACTACCAGCATCAGCCTTACCATATAATGTTGGGGTTGAGTCATCTGTAGAATCACCCGAATATACAACTCCTTTTGCTCCTACATCATCTTCAGCACCTAAAATGATAGGTGCACTTGGTAGCGTGGTATCTACTGTGATTGGCCCTAAGATTGCAGCTGGACTGGTATTCCCTGCAACATCTATTTGTCGTACTTGTACATTCGAATAAGCACCTGATGTAAGCGTAAAGCCGCCATTGGTTAATGCCGTCGGAGTCCAAGTTAAACCACCATCTGTGCTGTACTCAATGCTTGCGCCAGCTTCTACACCACTCACATTGATCTTGCCATCTTTAGTAATACCATCTGTAGCGCTAATACCTGTATCCGCATTTAACACTGCTGTTGGCACACTTGGTAGCGCGGTATCTACTGTGATTGGCCCTAAGATTGCAGCTGGACTGGTATTCCCTGCAACATCTATTTGTCGTACTTGTACATTCGAATAAGCACCTGATGTAAGCGTAAAGCCGCCATTCGTTAATGCCGTCGGAGTCCAAGTTAAACCACCATCTGTGCTGTACTCAATGCTTGCGCCAGCTTCTACACCACTCACATTGATCTTGCCATCTTTAG